>CAYOTJ010000375.1:0-4407 GCA_964406855.1 uncultured Saprospiraceae bacterium | reverse complement strand
ACCAGGAGGTTTACCCCAACTGCGCAACGGCTGCGGATCGCGAGTTGTTTTTGTTTTTTGCCTGCTATCGCGCCAGCGTTCGTCTGAAGGTGGCCGCGCTGGTGTGGCGGCAGGAGATAGCCCAGCCGGCCAATGGCCACAGTAGGGAAGGCGCTTTGGCAGAAGCCCGGCGGCGCGCCGGCAGGTATTTTGAGTTGATGCGCAACTACTGGGAGCGGCTGCCCTTAGCGGAAATAGCCAGTTTGAGCGCCCAAAATTGATCACTCCTCCATAAACCTCAAGCCATGCGCATAATTAAGAAGATATTATGTCCCACTGATTTTTCTGCTTTGGCAGAAAATGCCGCGCGTTATGCCTGGCAATTGGCCGATGTTATGCAATCGGAGTTGGTGTTGCTGAACGTCGTTTTTCCGGATACTGAATCGCTGGATATGCCCACCGCCGTGCTGAGCGCTACGCGCCGCAAACTCGACGATGCCGAACAACTGCTGGCAGTGGCGGAAGAGGGCCTGCGCAAAGCAGGAGGCGAAGTGAAAACGACCCGGTGGGTGGAAATTGGCGCGGCAGCGCCCATTATTGCCCAGGTGGCCGATCGGGAAGGCGTTGACCTCATTGTTATCGGTGCACGGGGCGGCGGGCAAAGTCTGCACCGCCTTTTGGGCAGCAATACCCTTGATGTGGTAAAACTGTCAAAGGCGCCGGTCTGGATTGTACCGGAATACGCCTCTTTCAAGCCAATAGAAACCCTGCTGTTTGCTACAGACCTCAACAAATCCGCGCCTTTTCATCTTTGGGAGGCGAGCCAGATGCTGAAGCCTTACGGCCAGATTATGCGCTGCGTGCATGTATCGCGCCCTGGCGATGAAGGCGGCGCCGACCTGAGCCTGCACGATCTGGAAGCCTTTTTTACCCAGCGTGCGCCAGGCTTACAGGTTTCCTTCCACGAGCTTGCCGATACCGATGTAGCCAATGGCATACAGGATGCCGCTTTCAGTCTCAATGCCGATCTCATTGCCATGATAAGGCCTAACCGGAGTTGGATAGAAAGGTTGTTGCATCATAGCGAAACGCTGTCTTTGGCTCGTCAGGCCGAAATTCCGCTGCTGGTTATACCTGCTTAATGCGCTTAATAGTCGGTTTTTTTGTTTTAGAAACTATTTTGCTGCATCTTTGCTTATATTCTATGAAGGTATTGACTACCTTTCAGATGAAATAACCATCTATTCCAAGCAAAAACGCAACTGATGTCCCGTTTGGATCTGCTCACTGTATTTATTGTGGCCGTTTGTCTGGCTGCTTTGGGTTTTCTGGTGTATAAGACCATCCAGTTGATGAACCCACCGGAAATGGAACAAAGTTCGCTGGAAAGTTCTTATGACCTGCCAGAGGATACCACTGCCTGGCTCACCGATGATACGTTGTCGTATTTGAATGACAATGTAGCCTCTTATGATGAGGATAAAGACGACGAGCAAGTGGGTAAGACCTTAGCCGAGGAAGAGGAAGCTGGTGTGAAGACCCCGGCGGCCCAACCCAAAACGCCAACGACGACTACGCAGCCTAAGGCATCAACGACCAAACCTGCCACCTCGTCGTCGGGTAGTACGGCAACCACTCCTCGCAGTACAACAACAACAACGACGCCTAAGACGTCGACAACCAGCACAGCTACTAAGCCGGCGGCTGCTACTACGGGTAAATATTCGGTAGTAGCGGGGTCATTCAGCCAACGCGCTAACGCCGACAGCCATGCCGGCCGACTGCGCAAGCTGGGGTATACCAGCACCGAGGTAGTAGCAGTAGGGGCCTATGCCAGTGTGGTAGTAAACCGCTATAATGCGCTGAAGGATGCCGAAAACTTGGTACTGGAGTTGCGGGGAAAGGGCGTAGAGGCTTTTGTGAAGACCCGCCAATAGAGAGCTGGAACTGCCGCAATCCGGCCTCCAACTTACGGGTATGGGGGCAGGCGCAGCTTATGGCGCGCATCCACCTGATACGGGATGCGCGCCATAGTTACAATGACCATCACGTTTGCCCGGCCAAGGGATAGGAGTGGTATGCCCGACGACCTCAGGAGGAGGGCATAAGAACGGATAGCCCGGCCGCCGCGCCGCCCGTGTATTACAGCTTTTCGAGGGGCAATGTTTTGGGCGGCGTGGCGGTGGCCCCAAAAAAACAACAGAGATAAACAAGGCGTTGTGGCTGTCGAAGTAAGTAGTAAGCAGGCTACGCAGCCAGTGGAAAAAATATGCTGCCCAATTTGCGCAATAAGAGAATTTTTTTTATCTTGCATGCTCTGCATACTGACCGCGCTCTGAAGTTATGTGCTTGTATGTGTCAAAAAAACGCGTAAATCTTTATCTTATGTCTATACAAATTGAAACCTCGGGCGCCTATCTTCGGGCGCTGTTTAACTTGTATCTCTTCATGGCGGGTATCGTCATTGTGCCAACGCTTGTGAGTTCCGTTAAGTTTTTGCTCAATCCTGTGCGCTTTATTTCAGGGGGCGACTGGTTTATGGTCATCATTATGGGGCTGTCTGTGGCGGGGGCGCTGGCTATGGAGTTCCAGATGGTGAGACCCTTGATGCAAGAAGCGCGCCATGCGGGCAGCCTGCGCGAGAAATTGTCGGCTTACCGCGGGGCATTTATGCTGCGCTGCGCCTTTATTTCGAGTATTGGCGCTACATCTGCGGCTTTGATGTTTATGAGTGATATGGCTGTAATGCTTGTTTTTATGATATTGGCATCGGTAGCTATATTGTTGATGTGGCCCACGACTGGCCGCATTGCGACTCAATTGCGGCTCACCAATGGGGAGAAGGCTATACTTGAAGACCCTTCGGAGATACTTGGTTAGGGCAGTCAGCTCAGACTTCCAGCCCTGCGAAATAGCGCACCAGATCGTGGTTGGCGGGTAGGGGCTGCTGCTGATACTCGGCCCGATTGGGCAGCCGGCCGTCTATGGCAAAAGCCAGGATGTCGTGCGTCACTTCGGGGCTCCCGAGGTGGTGGCCTTTCCCTTCGGTAGCCAGCAGGGCGCAACCAGGCCAGTAGGCGTGGTAGCGGCGGGCATGCCGAAAGTTGGTCACCTCATCGCGGAGGTCGTGTACTACCAGTCCGCGCACATCGCCTAAGTTGGCGGTCAGGCGAGCGAGGTCCATATTGCGCAGCGATATGTTCATTAGCTTTTCCACATGCCGTACAAAGCGCCAGTAAGCCATTTCGTGTAAGCCAAGGGTGCGCTGAAATGAACGGAATACCTCTGACGGCTGGCTGAACGAGGCCATGATGACCGCGCGGCGCGGGCGCTGTTCGGCGGGCAGTTGTTGCAGGGCATATATGGTGCTGGCGCCTCCAAACGAGTGGGCTATCACCACCTCTGGTCGGCCAAAGTACATTATAAGCTCGGCAATGAGGCTGGCATTGAGCGGTAGTGCTACTTCGCCTCGTGGGGAATAGCCGTGCCCCGGCGGATCGTAGGCCACTACTCGAAAGCCGGCCTCGACGAGCCCTGGCACAAAGTGGCGCCAACGGCCTGCGTTGTAGGCCCAGCCATAGCTCAGCAGCGCCAGCGGCCCCGTTTCAGGGCCCCAGCGGTATATGGCTACAGGTCGGCCGGCGAGTATGAGTTCTTCGCGGCGTGCAGTGGCCAGAAATTCGGCTTCCTTAGGCCGGAGTCGCGGTCGGGGCGGCGTGGCAAACAGCGACAGCGCCCTTCGGGCGACGGCATTAGGCGCCAACAACGAAGCTACGTTCAGGCCGGCGCCGATGGTTTTATGCAACAGTCGGATGGTTTTCATATCGTTGGGGGGAGTTTGGTTGTGAATTCCGCTATTGTCCGTTTTACGTATCCTTCAAGATGGGATTCATCGCCACTGAGCTTGTATAGCGTTACGGCGCCTTCATAAGTGAGCAGCAACTCGTAAGCCCGCTGTTGCGCTTCTCCGGGGGGCCAGGCAACCTCCAGTAGCCCTGCTACGGCTACCTGCCATTCGGCAAACATGAGTTGGATGGGAGCATTGAACCATCCATCTCGACCCGTTTCTAACGCTAAGTTGGCAAAAAAACAGCCGCGGCGCTCGTGCTTAGCCAGCCGGTTTTGTCGGCGCAGCAATTTTTCTAAGCGCTGCTCGGGTGGGAGGTCTTCCTGGGCTACTGCCAGCACATAATCGCGGAAGGCCGTGATGGCATAGTCTATAACTGCCTGCATGACGCCCTCTTTGGAGCCAAAGTGGTGCAGAAGCCCTGCCTTGCCCAAGCCGGTAGCTTCCGCCAGATCGCGAATGGAAGTATGGTGGTATCCCTGCCGGTAGAAGACCTCCCAACAGCGCAACAGCAAGGCGGATTTTTCTATTTTTTGTATTGGCATTTTACCGATCGTTCGGTTGGTAAAATTAAGACATTC
>CAYOTJ010000374.1:422-4410 GCA_964406855.1 uncultured Saprospiraceae bacterium | reverse complement strand
TACCACCTCAACGGAGGCAAACCCCACTGTAATGTATAGCGTGAATGGCAGCTACACAGTAACACTGACTGCTCAGAGCGCGTGTGGAGCCATAGCTACGGCTACCACGGAGGTCGTCGTCCTGAATGGTGATTTCGTGATGGGTACAGTGCAAGGCGTGGCAGGGGATACGATCTACATTCCCTTCATATCCGTCAACTATGATGGCCCAATAATCCACGTGGCTGGTCAAATTAGCTTTAATACTTCGGTGGGGCAGTTTACAGGCTTGCGTAACGGGCGTATGAATATGATTACAGGTGCAATTAACCTCAATGACTTGAGGTTTTCCAATGTATTTAACTCGGTCGGTGCGGAAACTGTAGTTCCGGGAGATACGCTCTTTTTTATTGGGATAAGGCTCATCGGTTCACCTGGAGACTCCTCGTCCATCAATCTCAACGGTCTTCTTCTCCCATTTGAAATTGGAGGCTTGGTGGGCGCGGTGGCCCGCCCCATCTTGGGCAGTGTGATAGATGGTAGCTTCGCCATTTATGGCAACATTCCAATCAACCTCAGCGTGCGCACACCTTTTGGCCTGCCTATTTCAAACGCTGAAGTCACTGTCGAAACCAGCGATAGCACATATATATTCCATACCAATGCCAGCGGGGTACTGGAAAGCACCGTACTGTACAGCGAAGCGCTGAGCATCTCCGTGCGCAAAGACACGCTCATTCGGGCGGGTATTAGCCCCGCTGATGCATTTTACTTCAACCGCTTGATCGTCCAACTCTCCATACCAACACTCACACCTTATACCCAATTGGCAGGAGACGTAGACTGCAATGGCAGCTTCACGACGCTCGACGTGGTGAAAATCTTACAATGGTTGGTAGGGCTTATTGATTTCCCGTGTCAGGATGGCCAAATTAAGTTTGTGCCTGCCAGCCACCCGATGCCGCCCTATCCCAGCCCCGGATATTTTGATGTGCCGAGCAATCTGGTTCTTGAAAACGTAGACCCGGCCATAGGTGTGAATGAAGTTATTTTGGGGATCGTCCTGGCAGATGCCGATGGCAACGCTGCCCCTGGCTTCACCCAAGGCGAAGAGCGAACGCTCAATACAGCAGCCTGGACCTACTTCACCTATCAGCACGCCGATGGTACCACGCGTATTCGCATTCATGCCGACCAAACAGCCTTGCTGGGCGGTCTGTTAGACTTGCGCTTCGGCAGCGGGGGCCGTTACCTCGGTTACAACTGGCTGGGCGGTTCGCAGGCGCAGGTGGTACTGAACGAGACCTATGCACAACGAGGCTTATTCAAACTGGCGTTTATTGGAACAGACGGCGCCCTGTCCCGGCAGGGAGAGGGTATGCTGGAACTCATTTTTGAAAGAGACCCCGGGGAGTTGAGTATCCATGAAGATTCCCAGCTATACGAAACTTCGGGTAATCGCCTGGGTATTGAGCTGAGCGCGCTCAAAAATACTGCCGGCAACACGGCAGGCGTAGCCCCCAACCCAGCGTTTGGCAGCTTCCGTGTGAGCTGGGCAAGCAATACCGCCAGCCAACAATTTCAAATTATGAATACCCAAGGCAGCCGGGTCTTCCAGGCTGAGGTGGCCAACGGTCAGATACTATATGTACCTCTGCCTGCTGGTATTTACCTCTGGAAGTTGGCCGATGGGCAGAGCGGCAAGCTGGTACTGAACTAACCATTATACAACAACCTACTTCAAAGCATTTTTGGAGGCCCGCTGCATACCTGTGGTGGGCTTCTTTTTAAAAGGAACCTCAAACTTGTTGTTCATGAAATACGCCGTTTACCTCATCATATTACTGGCACTATCCCCTACTTTTTTGGGGGCACAGGCTGTATATTTTGACTGGATGCCAACGGATACGGTTTTTGTATCGCCCGGAGCGGAGTTTGACCTCGTCGTGCGCGTATCAGGGTTCCAAGATGCCGGGGCGTTCCAGTTAAGCTTAGGCTGGGATGGCAATGAACTCGATTTCTTGACCTTAGAACCTATCGGGTTATCAGATATGGTTGTCAATTCATCGCCGGAGCAAGTCAGTGTCATCTGGTACGACGCCAGTGGACTGGGGCAAAGCCGCCCTGATTCAACGCCGATTTTCCGCCTGCGCTTTCGCGCCCTGAATACAACTGTACCTATCGCAACGCAGGTTCAGTTCACAGAAACGCCACTGGCCCTGGAGTTTTATCGTCTCGTGGGGCAGACGCTGGTATCCTGGCCTGTGACATCGTCGGATAAAACCATTGTCATCAGAGACTGTGAGTTATCTGTCACCTGGCCGGCTACAACTGCATTTTGTACGGGGGATTCGCTCTTGTTAGCCCCTTCGTGCGTGGGTTGCTTCGGCACATTCCAATGGGATAATGGCGAGCTGGCAACCACCCAATGGGTAAGTGCTCCAGGTTGGATAGGCTTGAGCGCAGCAGGTGCTTTGCGATGTAGTATAAGGGATTCCATTTGGGTGCGCAAACTACCCCTGCCGATAATCGACCTGCCAGAGGAAGAAGTGCTATGTCAGGGAGAATTCATCCAACTTAGCCCCACAACTGTAAATAACAACTATACTTACCAATGGTCGGAGGGAAGCGCCACAGCCGGCATAAACGTGGATGCGCCCGGATATTACAGACTACATGTCCTCACGGAGGATGGATGCCAGGGGCAGGATACCGTTTGGGTGCGCGAAGTACCTGTGCTCATGGGTGAACTGGTGGCCGATGCCGATACCGTCTGCCTGGGCAGCCCGGTCAGCCTGACCTTTGTAGGAGGGATGACCCCGCTTTGGCAGGATACGACGGGGCGATTAGCCTTGCTGAGCCCCACTACAGCCATGCTGTCACCATTCGCTGATACGCGCATACATATAAGCCACGAAAATGAGTGCTTCGCCGAAACCTTGGAGCTACTCATCTATGTGCGGGAAGTGACCTTAGAAGTAAGCGCGGATACAAGCGTAACATTAGGACAAACCATTTTCCTGTCTGCCGCCGGCGGCCGCCAGTACAACTGGTCGGGGCCGGGCATAAGCGGCGCCTCCACAGGCGCGCGTGTCCGGGTGACCCCCATAGAAAGTGCCTGGTATCGCATAGTGGCGACGGATAGTTTTGGGTGCTTGGCGCAGGATAGCGTATGGGTGGCCGTAAGCCACCCCGCAAGCGCCTATGCGCCCAATGCCTTCAGCCCGAATGGTGACGGAATTAATGATTATTTCACCCTGTTTGGTAGCTATGATTTAGTGGAAGTTGAATACCTGGCGATATATGACCGCTGGGGGCAGCTTGTCTTTGAAAAGCGCCGCTTTCCACCCAACATACCTTCAGAGGGCTGGAATGGCCAATTCAAAGACGAAGACCAAGACCAAGGAACACTCGTCTTCTTTGCCGAGTTGCGCTTCAGCGATGACCAGAAAGAAATAATGAAAGGGGAGGTGATTTTGTTGCGATAATTCTTCACAAAGTTCACTCCGCTTTCGCTCGTTCATGACCCCGCAGAACAAGTCTATTATACCACGCGTCGGCAGGTTTTTTGCATGAAGATTCGCATAAACCAGCGGTCTATGCACAAAACCTGCCAGCGTGAACTATATTTTTAATCAAAAAAATTGTCGAAATGAAAAACTGGATTTTGATCAGCATATTTGCTGCTACAACTATTTTGCAAAGCTGTGAGACAGTCACCGGCCGAAGCTCTACTCAACGCCAGATAGAAGGCATCTGGAATGGCGCAGATGTGAGGCTGGAAACCGTGGGCACGGCATCCCCTGAAGACCAGATGATTATTGCCATGATCAATGGTATGATCAAGGAAATGGCCCAGAATATGTCCATTACTTTCTACAAAGATGGTGATTATGAGATGGAAATCTTCGGAGTGAAAACACTCGGCAAGTACGATCTTCGAGCGGATAACACCTTGCTCACCCTCAAAGAAGAAGGAACCACCAATGCCGAAAAGGTAATTGCCCAA
>CAYOTJ010000374.1:0-412 GCA_964406855.1 uncultured Saprospiraceae bacterium | reverse complement strand
AAGACAACAATGGCCAATCTGAAATTTTACTGGAATTTAAAAATGAATTATTGGAAGATCCTAATTTTCAAGCCATGCTGAATGAGCTTGACTCAGAAATCAAAATGAGTTTTAGGTTTACCAAGCAATAAACCGGAAGGATGGGCACTGTCAATTTGTTCTGCGGGGCGTGAACGAGCAAAAGCGCAGCCGTTTGATGATCCCGCAGAACAAGTCTAATAAAAAGCTACTGGGTAGCTGAGTCTACGGCCCTGCTATACTAAGTATCCGCCTCAAAGCTACGTAAACCTTCATAGAAATAGCCTCTTGTGATATATGCAACGAGGCTATTCCTTTGGGGGGCGCATCCCCGGCGGCCCCCGCAGCATTGCCCTGCCGATGGGCGCCTTACTCCGGGGCCGCCGGGGTCGCC
>CAYOTJ010000373.1:0-4420 GCA_964406855.1 uncultured Saprospiraceae bacterium | reverse complement strand
GGGGGCAAAAAAATGCCATCTTAGCGCCATGATGCCGCTTCAAGACGACAATGCGACTTCGTTTCCTGCCCCGGTTTGGTCAGATTGGGTAAACTTAGCGCTGCTGGGCGCCGAGCGCAGCGAGCTACCCGATGTTATGGCTCAGGCGGCGGCCGATATGGGCGTTGCCCCCGACGAGGCCGGCACAGAGGAGATCATTCTTTCTGCTGCGGGAAGCCTGGCGCTATTAGAGCGCTGCGCCCGTGCAGCTCAATCGTTTCAACGGCCTTTGCCCGCGCCGGCCGAGGAGGAAACCCGCTCTGGGCCCAGCCTGCGATCGGGCAGGCATTTGGAGGCCATTTTGAGCGGCAGTTATCCCGGCGCGCTGAAGGAGTATTTGCAACTGCTGACACAGCATAACAAAGTGCTGCCGGCAGAGTTGCTGTTCTTGGTTTTGTCGCAAGCTGACCTCCAGGCAGACCACGCTCAGGCAATGGCCATTGGCGGCGCTAAAGGGCAGTGGCTATTGGGCCAACTGGAACTGGCGCGGGCGGCTGCCCAACCCCGGGCTACTCCTGTTTCGCCCGCCAGGCTAAACGACCAGTGGCGCGAGCAGCGCCGTCGGCATCCGGCTTTGGCCCTGACGATGCTGCAAGCCGAGTGGCCTGCCCTGCCGCCTTCCTCGCGGGCGGCGGCCCTGTTGGCCTTAACCGAAGGCCTGGGGCCTGCCGATGAGCCTTTTTTGGAAAATTGCCTCGACGACAGCCGCAAAGAGGTGCGAACGACAGCCGCTGAATTGTTGCGCCAACTCCCCAACAGCGACCTGCGCCGACGGCTGTTTGAGCGCGCTGCCCGTTGCTGGCGTATGGACGACATGGGCAATATCCTCATTGAACTACCCGAGCCGCTGCCCCCTGAGAGCGCCCGCGACGGTATCGTGTTGCCCAAAGCAGGCGCTGCCGCCGGTTGGCTGGCACAACACCTGAAAGCAACGCCGGTAAGCTGGTGGAATACACATTTTTCTCAGTCTCCGCAAGCAGTAACGGAGGCATTGGGGCGCCATCGCTGGGCTGCCGAACTCTTGCCTGCGCTGGCTGAAGCAGCTACGCTGGCGCCGGATGCCGCCTGGGTGGAAGCGCTGCTCAAATACCGGTTGGAGCACAGTTTGAAGACCGTTCGGTCTGAAGAGGCTTCCGTCTGGACGCGGCTGGTTCAACAGGCCGACGCGGTTGTATTAAACAGCGTATTGGGGCAATGGCTCGACCGACACGGCCCTGCGCTCCCCTCCGACCATACGGCCACCCGGTGGATGGCAGCGGGCTCGCAGCCTTGGTCGTCGGCTGTGGCGCAACGTTTTTGGAGGGGCTTCAAAGAGGCGGCCGCCCAACTGCGCGCCAGGCCCTGGGATATGGCGCACTACCGCGGCTTGCTGGAGCGTTGCGCCTATGCCGCCCCGCCGGAGTTGCTCGATATTTTTCGCAAAGACTGGCACTATGCCCGTTCGGGCTTGGGGCGCTGGGATGACGACGTGGAAAAAATGCTGCAAACCTTAGCTTTTCGTCAGGAAATGCGGGCCGAATTGAGTAAGCCCTAAACCCTGAGGCTTCTTTTTTAGTTTGCTTTTTTACATTTGTGGCTACAGCCCCATGTTATACATGGGTAAAAAGCCAAAACCAGGCTTATGCGCTTCAGTTGGCAGTTGGGTAAAATTGCGGGGATTCCACTACAGTTTCACTGGTCGTTTGTGCTGGTGTTCGTATGGGTTATTTACACCAGTTGGTCGCCAGAAGGCGGTATTGATACCGATGCCTTGCTGTCGGTGGGCATCTGGACCGTACTGGTCTTCATGGCCGTGCTGCTACACGAATACGGCCACGCCTTTGTAGCCCGCTGGCTGGGCATAGGCACTAAAAAAATCGTAATCTACCCGCTGGGCGGCGGCGCTTACCTCGAACACATGCCCGAAGAGCCCAATAAAGAGATACTCATTGCCATTGGCGGCCCCTTGATCAACATATTGCTGGCTGTGGTTGTAGCGCCCCTGATATGGCTTTCTGCCAACTGGAAGCGCAAAGCCCTGCTGGTGTACATCTTGCGACCGGAGAGCAATGTGCCCGTGTTTGGCGTAGGCCCCCTGGACTATGCCATCGTGCTGTTTTTTGTGCTCAATTTGATGCTGGCTTTTTTTAATTTGCTGCCTGCTTACCCACTCGACGGCGGGCGCATCTTTCGAGCTGCATTGAGCTGGGTGCTGGGGCGCGATCGCGCTACCATAGCCGCCGCGCTGCTCGGGGTGGCCTTTGCCGCCGTATTTTTAGGCTTTGCCATTTATTTATCCGACTGGCTGTTTGGGGTGGGGGCTTTGCTGGTGGCGCTGTTTGCCATCATGGAGATTAACGCCCTGTGGCGGACGCGACTGCTGAGGCGTCATGTTGTATCAGAGGTGGCAGCCGCCAATTTTCCCCGCATCTACCTGCAAGACGGCATGTATGAAGCCTGGGACGCCTACCAGCAAAACGAACGCCAAGGCCTGATCGTACTCAATAGCTGGCAGGAAGTAATGGGCGCGCTGGGCGCCGAACAATTTAGCCAATGGCAGGAAGATCAGGCGCCGGCCGATGCGGTGAGCTTTTATTACAAAAATCAGTGGCAGGCCTTCGGGCCCGCCAACAACCTGCTGGAAGTAGCCCGGTACTTAGATGGCAACAGCATAGGAGTGGCGCCGGTATTTGAAAATGGTCGGCTGACGGGCATCGTCACCGGGCAGCAGTTGTTACAGCTCATCCGGCGCCACTCCTTGCTCAAGTGGCGGAGGCGTTAATTTTCCTCCTTTTTCTTATTATCTCCAAAGACAAGATTGATGCCTAATCGGAAATTGGCGCTATGGCTTTCCTTGGGTCGAATGGCGGAAATGATGTTGTCGGTGGCAACCATCAGCCGCACGGGGCCCAGCGCTAAAGTAGCGTTCAGGCCCAAATTGTCGATGCGTTCGTTGCGCCAACCGGCCAGCGCCCCCAGCCGCAGCAGCGGCAGTACTTCCCAATTGGCCGTAACGGCTACGGCCGGCGAGAACTGGTTGCGATAGGCTTCCCCGAAAAACAAGGCCCCTACGCTCCACTTTTCCGTGAGCTCGTAAGTTCCGCTCAGGTAGTAGCGCGTGCCGATGCGCGTGGTATAGGCCGCCGCCGTTTCAGTGGGCGAGTAGAGCCGCTCTAAAGAATCGGCAATGTTCACAAAATCAACGCTGTCTTCCAGCAGGTCCTGGGCAATGTCGAGGCCGGCAAAGGCATAGTTGCCCCGCAGGGTGTAGTTGGTTGGGTTTTCGTCCCAGTTGATGGCGCCGCCTAAGTCGAGGGCGCTGGCCGACAGGGTGAGCCGATCGAGGCGCAAGGCCACGCCCAGGTCTATGGCCAAACCGGAATTGCCCGTACCCAGACTTTGGCCTGAAAGGCTGCCGAAGTTAAAGTCGACGCCTATATCCGAGAAGCTTTCATAGGACAGCGCTCCCGAGGTATTCACCACAAAGTCGGCATCGACATTCAGATCATAAGCATCGGCGCCGGTGGTCAGGCGCAGTTGACGGCGACTGGTTTCTATACTGGCGCCGCCGCTTAGCCATTTGGCGCGGGCGCCTACGGTAAGCCGCTCGCCCAGGTCGAGGCTGGCGCCCAACGCCAGCTCGTGGTAGCCAAACAGGTCTACATCCGGGGCAAAGTCAATGGTTTGCCCGATAAACTGGGCATTGCCCTGCCAGATGAGTTGGGGCAGCGTCTGCGGGTAGTCGAAAAAAGCATTGAATCTCAGACGGTGGCTCAATGACAGGCCCAATGGCCCTAAGCGAAAGCCTACGCCTAAGGTTTCGATATCCAAGTTTTCGCGCAGCACATTGCTGGGCCCCAACTGGGCGATGGCGTTGTCGATGTCGAGGGTGTTATTGCCCGTAACAACATCGCTGAACGTCAGATTGGTAATGAGCAGGTTGTTGTAGAACCCCGGCAGCGACACGCTGATGGCGCCTGCCGCAGGCAGCGCCGGGTTGGTATGATAAGCCTGCCAACTGCCGCGAAGCAGATGGGCGCTGAGATCGGCCTGAGCCCGCAGGTTCATAGCGGCGCCGAGCAGGAAAAGGTAAATGGGCAAATATCTCATGCAAACTGCAATTGCTTCAGGAAAATGATAAAATGATTAGCGGTTTTCTACCCCTACAATGACGCCCAACTGGAGGCGCGACTTCTGCTGGGCCGTAATCTTTACCGACTGCTGCCCGTCGTTGGTGGTGCTGAAGGAGGCCAACAGCACCAACTTGCGCGCCTGGCGGATGCGCGCAAAGCGGTCGGCCGGAAAATCAATGTAGGTAATGGTGCGATTGATTGCGCTCGGGAAGCCCTCCCCATTAACAGGAGCGGCGCCCATGAGGCGTTCGCTATCATCGGTGATGAGC
>CAYOTJ010000372.1:0-4424 GCA_964406855.1 uncultured Saprospiraceae bacterium | reverse complement strand
GGCTGGCGGCCTCCACGCGCTCTTGCTGGAAGATGAGCTGGGGCTGATCCTTAGCGGGCTGATAATCGACGATGCCGGCGTTGTGGAGGGTTTCCAGCGACTTGCGCAGTATGCCCACCGGCATCTTGAGGAAAGTGGCCAACTGTTTTTCCCGCACGGCTACCGGATGGGAAAAGGCGCCCTGATAAGTGCGCAAGATGGTTTTCAGGATGCGGTCGAGCTCCGGATGCCGCAATTGATAGTCGTAGAGGGTATCTTTATCCACGATGATCTGAACGGTGGCGGGCGTAAATACGGCTTCGGTAAGGGTGAGCCAGTCGGCCTGTTCCAGCGCTTTGAGGCAGTGGTAGGCCAACGTGGAGTCGAACTGAAACTGATGGGAAAAGGCCGCCAGGTCGAAGTCGAAGCTCTGCCCCTGACCGGCGCCCGTGGCCAACTGGTAGTAGCTGCCTAAGGCTTGGTACACCCGCCTGATTTCGGCCATATCGGGAAACGACTGTTCGTAGGCTTGCACTAAACGCTCGGCGTCGGCGCGCTGGTAGAGGAGTACGGCATAGGCCTTTTTTTCATCCCGGCCCGCACGGCCGGCTTCCTGGAAGTAAGCCTCTAAGCTGTCGGGGAGGTCCATGTGTACCACTAAGCGCACATCGGGTTTGTCGATGCCCATGCCAAAGGCGTTGGTAGACACCATTACGCGCAGTTGGTTGTTGATCCAGGCCTCTTGCCGGGCCGATCGCTCGTCGAGGTCTAAGCCGGCGTGGTAGTAGCCGGCGCTGATGCCGAGGCGTTCGAGTTCCCGGGCAATTTCCTTGGTACGGCGTCGGTTGCGCACATAGACGACGGCGCTGCCCGGCACCTTTTTGAGGATGTCGGCCAAGCGGCTCTCTTTGCCCTCTGCGGGGCGTACCACATAGGCTAAGTTGGAGCGGGAAAAACTCTTTTGAAATACCCGGCTGCCGGGCCGGAAGGCCAGCTTCTCCTGAATGTCGGTTACTACTTCGGGCGTAGCTGTGGCGGTAAGGGCCAGCACCGGAACATTGGGGAAAAACGCCCGTATTTCGGCTATATTGAGGTAAGGCGGCCGAAAGTCATACCCCCACTGACTGATGCAGTGGGCCTCGTCGATGGCCAGCAGATTGACGTTCATACGGGGCAGGCGCGCGCGCAACAATTCGGTGGTAAGGCGCTCGGGGGAGAGGTATAAAAACTTTACGCCCCCAAAAACGCAGTTGTCTAACAGGCGGTCGATGTCGCGGTAGGCCATACCGGCGTGTAGCACTACGGCCGCTATGCCGCGCCGCTGCAACTGAGCTACCTGGTCTTTCATCAGGGCGATGAGGGGCGACACCACTACGCATACGCCCTCGCGCGCCAGGGCGGGCACTTGAAAACAAATGGACTTGCCGCCTCCGGTGGGCAGCAGAGCGAGGGTGTCGAAGCCATCCAGCGCCGACTGTACGATGTCTTCCTGCAAAGGCCGGAAGGCGTCGTAACCCCAATATTGTTTCAGTATCTCAACGGGCGTGGGCATGGCGGGGGCAGGGGGGGGGGCACAGTGCCCGGCCTGGTCGAATACTTCGCCCAAGGTGGAGATAAATCGCCCCGGCTGGGTATCGAGACTGCTGCGCAGCATGGCCCGGGCTACGGTGGCGCCGGGTATGGGCCGCCAGGCGCGCAGCCCCGGCAGGCGGGACAACCCGCCCAACAGCCAGATGGACAGGCCCTCGGCAAAGCGCTTTTGCGCCCGCTCGCCGGCCAGCACGCCGGGGCGCAGGATGACCACCCGAGGAATATTGAGCCGGGCTACCGCCTCGTCGAGTTCGCCCTTCATGCGGGAGTAGAAGTTGGGAGAGCCGGCGCTCGCGCCTACCGACGACACCAACACGTATACGGGCACGCCATTGGCGGCGGCAGCCTCGGCAAAGGTATACTGGTAGTGGTAGTCGACCCGATATTGGGCATCCTTGCCGCCCGCCTGGCGCAGGGTGGTTCCCAGCGCTGAATACAAGGCATGGCCCCGTACCAGATGGCGCCACTCGTCGGGTTTTTCGAAGTTGATGACGCATACTTCGAGCCGGGAATGCCGCATGGCCGGCGGGCGGCGCACAAAGATGCGAACCCGCTCAAAGCGATCATCGTCCAGTAGTTGTTGCAGCAGGGCCGAGCCTACCAATCCGGTAGCGCCTATGAGGTTGACTTCCATATAAGCGGCATTTGATTCCTACAAAGGTAATCTTTTGTTTATGCTCGTCTATACAAAAGCGCCATTCATCGAACATCGGTTGCAGGCCGCAGGGGTAGCCGTATCTTGAGGCGTTGTATTGCGCGTCGGCAGTTTTTGTGTCCCTTCCTTTATTTTGTACACAAAACCTGGCAGCGCTAACCATACAAGACTTGCCGGCTATGAACTTTACAGAAAATATTCGGATTGCGATGGATTCGGTGCGGGCCAACTGGCTGCGCGCCACCCTTACCCTCATCATCATTGCCTTTGGCATTATGGCGCTGGTAGGGATACTCACAGCCATCGACAGCGCCATTTACTCCCTCAACGACAATCTTTCTTTCTTGGGGGCCAATACTTTTGACGTAGACCCCATAGGCGACGGCGCCCGCGGCCGCGACACCAAAAGAGGCGAGCCTTTCACCTACTCGCAGTCGATCAAGTTCAAAGAGCGCTACCAGTTTCCCGCCCGCGCAGCCCTTTCCATCTGGGGCACAGGTACGGCCACAGTAGTATACGCCAACCGGGAAACCAACCCCAATATTCCGGTTTTCGGCGTGGATGAAAACTACATCGAAGCCAAGGGATTTACGATGAACCAAGGGCGAAACTTCACCGCCCGGGAAGCCCTGCAAGGCGGCAACATCGCCATTTTAGGCAACGACTTAGTAGAAGACCTTTTTCAAGGGCGGGCCGAGTCGGCCATCGATAAAATCATCACCGCCGGCGGCAATAAGTACCGGGTGGTAGGCGTGCTGAAATCGAAGGGTTCCAGCATGAACCAAAGCGAAGACCGCCGCGTGCTCGTTCCGCTGCAAACGGCCAAACGCTACTACGACACCCCTGAGACCAACTACAACATCATGGTGGCCGTCAACGACCCTTCCCGCATAGAGGCGGCCATAGGAGAGGCTACCGTGCTGCTGCGCAATGTGCGGGGGCTGCGCGCCGACCAGCAGAACGACTTTGAGATCACCAAGAGCGACAGCCTTATTGGCATCATCAAAGAAAATACCTTATACCTGCGATTAGCGGCCGTGGGCATTGCGCTCATCACGTTGCTGGGGGCCGCTATTGGCCTCATGAACATCATGTTGGTATCGGTAACGGAGCGCACTCGCGAGATTGGGGTGCGAAAGGCGCTGGGCGCTACCCGTCAGAACGTGCTCACCCAGTTTCTGGTAGAGGCCGTAGTCATCTGCCAGATGGGCGGCCTGCTGGGTATAGCGCTGGGCGTGCTGGTAGGCAATGTGGTGACGCTGCTGCTGGGCGGCAGTTTCCTGTTCCCCTGGCTATGGATTACGATAGCCCTCATCACCTGCACCTTTGTGGGGCTGCTATCGGGGCTATACCCGGCCATGCGGGCGGCCGAGCTCGACCCCATAGAATCGCTGCGGTACGAGTAGTATCAAAATTTATCTACCTTCGCCCCCGCGATGCGCAAACACACATTCAAGCGGGGCGAGCGGCTCAAAAGTCGCAAGGAGATTGGCTTCCTCTTCGGAGGCAAGGCGGAGTCGTTTGCGCAGTATCCGCTGCGGCTCATCTGGCGGGCGGCCGACGCGCCGCGCAGCGACGCCCCGGTGCAGTTTGCCCTAAGCGTACCCAAGAAGAAGTTTAAAAAGGCCAGCGCCCGCAACGTGCTGCGCCGACGCGTGCGCGAAGCCTACCGCCAAAGTAAACATTACCTCTTAGAGCGCCTGCCCCCCGAGGGCCCGCAGTATGCCTGGATGGTGCTGTATACGGGCGTGGAGCCCCTACCCTATGAGGATATAGAAAAAGCCATGCGCGGCATCATCCGGCGTTTTCTCCGGCAGATCAATGCGCCGCAATAAATAAGGCAGGTTGTTTCCAACTTTTTGACCATTAGTCAACTCTTATAGTTATAGTTCTCCAAGCCAAGATTTGTGAATCCTGACTTGCTCTTTTTCCGTCTGGCGGCGTTAAAAAGCCTCGCCATAGCTTAGGCTATGTCTGCGTTTTTTGCCTTGCCAGCCCAAAAAATAGCGGCGTCAATTTTTCACTCATCTTAACTTGGAGAACTATAGCGTCGTCGGCTTTGGCGCGTAGGTACCCGTATTATACACGTCCTCTATGCACAACAACTGCCGGCGCGCCGTATCAACACACGCTTGCCCGTGCAAGTATAGTTCAACCACCCAAGATTTGTGATTTTTCGTACCGCTGGAAAACCGGATTT
>CAYOTJ010000371.1:0-4438 GCA_964406855.1 uncultured Saprospiraceae bacterium | reverse complement strand
CGTGGTGGCGGTAGCCGACTAGCGAAGCGACGGCGGACGTTTACCCGACCGAGTGCAACGAGGGCGTGGTGGCGGTATGGGCGCGCGACCTGGCGGCCCCTAAGGACGCCGGGCGGGGGGCCATATAGCGGAACACGTTTACCCGGCCGAACAGAGTGAGGACGTTTACCCGACCGAGTGTAACGAGGGCGTGGTGGCGGCGCCGCGCAGGATGCTATCCGCAGGCAGATGCCATGCGGCGCGGCCCCCAAAAAAAAACCTACCTTTGCCGCTCACACCACCATTTTATGCCGGGTTTATACCTTCATGTGCCGTTTTGTAAGCAGGCTTGCCACTACTGCAACTTCCACTTCAGCACATCACTGCGGCTGAAAGGCCCTTTGGTAGAAGCCATGACCAAGGAGATCCGCTGGCGGGCCGGCTACCTGTCAGAGCGGAAGCTCACCTCAATATACTTCGGCGGCGGTACGCCCTCGCTGCTGAGCGCTGCCGAGTTAGACGCCCTTTTTGAGGTCATTTACGATTGTTTTGAGGTAGCTCCCGAGGCCGAAGTGACCTTAGAGGCTAACCCCGACGACCTTTCGGCCGCGCGATTAGCCGAGCTGCGGGCTACGCCCGTCAACCGCCTGAGCATAGGCGTGCAGTCGTTTCAGGAGGCCGACCTGCGCTATATGAACCGGGCGCATAATGCCGGAGAAGCCCGGCACTGCCTCGACCTGGCGCTGGCGGCGGGCTTCCACGACATCACCATCGACCTCATCTACGGGGCACCTACCACTACCGATGCGCACTGGCAGGAAAATATGGCCATCGCCTTTGCCTACGGGCTGCCCCACCTGTCGTGTTATGCCCTCACCGTAGAGCCGCGCACAGCCCTCGACCATCAGGTGAAACACGGGCAGTCGGCGCCCATAGACGACGAGCAGGCCGGCCGGCAGTTTTTACAACTCATGGACGCTGCGGCAATTGCGGGCTATGAGCATTACGAGATCAGCAACTTTGCACTACCGGGCCGGCATGCGCGCCACAACAGCAGCTATTGGCTGGGCGAACCTTATTTAGGCGTAGGGCCTGCGGCCCACAGCTTCGACGGCGCCAGCCGCCAGTGGAATGTAGCCAACAACGCCCGCTATGTGAAGTGGATGGAAGCCTTAGACGCCGCGCATACGCCCTGGGACGCCTTGGCGGGCAGCCTGTTTGAGCGCGAGCAACTGAGCGCCTACGACCGTTACAACGAATACGTGCTCACGCGGCTGCGCACCCATTGGGGTTGTCGTATAGCCGATGTGGAAGCCATGAGCCCCGCTTTAGCCGCCCATCTGAGGCAGCAGGCACAGCCTTTTGTAGCCGGGGGCGAGATGGAACTGCGCCAGGGGGTTTATTACCTCTCGCGGGCAGGCAGGCTTATGGCCGACGGCATTGCGGCGGCGCTGTTTGCCGATGCCGGAGAGGCGGGAAAATAAATCCCGCGCCCGCGCTCAACCATTGGCCCGGCAAAATGCTTATCTTTGTAGCCCCGTTTGGAAGATTTGCCTTCCAAACCCAAGTAAAACCAGCGGCGCCGGCGCAGTGCTTTGCCGGCTACGCAACAGCCATCACCACACATGGAACAGACCGCCATTTACCAGCCGCGCCATAAAGTGCGCATCGTAACGGCAGCCAGCCTCTTCGACGGCCACGATGCGGCCATCAACATCATGCGCCGCATTATGCAGAGCAGCGGCGCCGAGATCATCCACCTCGGGCACAACCGCTCGGTGCAGGACATCGTAGAGACGGCCATCCAGGAAGACGCCCAGGCCATAGCCATCACCTCCTACCAAGGGGGGCATATCGAGTTTTTTAAGTACATGTACGATCTGCTGCGCGAACGCGGCGCAGGCCACATCAAGATATTTGGCGGCGGCGGCGGCACCATACTGCCCTCCGAAATTGAGGAATTGCATGCCTACGGCATCGACCGGGTGTACTCCCCCGACGACGGGAGGGCGCTGGGCCTCCAGGGCATGATCAACGACTTGCTGATGCATGCCGACTTTGAGCTCGGCCGCCACCTCAACGGCGAGCTCGCACACTACGCCCAAGGGCATTTTCTCTCCATTGCCCGCATGATTACGGCTGCCGAGAACTACCCCGAAGCCAACCGCGAACTGCTGGAGCGCATCCATGCCGAGGCTGCCCACTCAACCACCCCCGTGCTGGGCATCACAGGCACCGGCGGCGCGGGCAAATCAAGCTTAGTGGATGAACTGGTGCGCCGCTTCCTCCACGACTTCCCGGAGAAAAAGTTAGCCATCATCTCCGTAGACCCCTCCAAACGCAAAACCGGCGGCGCCCTGCTCGGCGACCGCATCCGCATGAACGCCGTCAACCCGGCCATCTCCGCAGGCCGGGTGTATATGCGCTCGTTGGCCACCCGCCAGAGCAACCTGGCCCTCTCGGCCCACGTACAATCAGCCGTCGACATCCTCAAGACCTCCGGCTTCGACCTCATCATCCTCGAAACCTCCGGCATCGGCCAGTCAGATACCGAAATCGTCGATCACAGCAATGTATCGCTCTATGTGATGACCCCCGAATTCGGAGCGGCTACCCAGCTCGAAAAGATCGATATGCTGGACTTCGCCGACGTCATCGCCATCAATAAATTCGACAAGCGCGGCGCTCAGGATGCCCTGCGGGCCGTAAAAAAGCAATACCAGCGCAACCACCAGCTCTGGAACCAAGACGCCGACGCCATGCCGGTGTTCGGGGCCATCGCCAGCCAGTTTAACGACCCCGGCGTAAATGCCGTCTACCAGGCCGTGCTGGCCCGCCTCGATGAAAAGGCCCATACCCGCTTCTTAGCCGAGGCCGACCACTTAGCAGAAGGCGGCGAGTCGGAGAAAATATACATCATACCGCCGGCACGGGTGCGCTACCTCTCGGAAATATCCGAAACGGTGCGCAAATACAATACCTGGGCCGACAGCCAGGCCGGCATAGCCGACCGCCTCTACGCCCTGCGCCAAACAGTGGAAGTGTTGCGCCAGAGCGCCCGGCCAGAACAAGCCTCCGAACTGGAAACGCTATACGCCGATATGCAGCGCGACCTCGACGGCCACAACCTCCGACTGCTGGAGGGCTGGGAGGAAAAAGTGAGGCGCTATACTGCCGACGAGTACATATACCAGGTGCGCGGGCGCGACGTACGCGTCACCGCTCACACCCGATCGCTATCCGGCACGCGAGTGCCCAAGGTGAGCCTGCCGCGCTATCGCTCATGGGGCGACATTCTGCGCTGGAGCCTCCAGGAAAATGTACCTGGCGAGTTTCCCTATACCTCAGGAGTATTCCCCTTCAAGCGGCAGGGTGAAGACCCCACCCGTATGTTTGCCGGCGAGGGCGGCCCCGAGCGCACCAATAAGCGTTTCCACTACCTCTCCCTGGGTATGCCCGCAGCCCGCCTGAGTACGGCCTTCGACTCGGTGACCCTCTACGGCGAAGACCCCGACCATCGGCCCGATATTTATGGCAAGATCGGCAATTCGGGCGTCAGCGTCTGCTGCCTCGACGATGCCAAACGGCTCTACTCCGGCTTCGACCTCTGCGACCCCAAGACCTCGGTGAGCATGACCATAAACGGGCCGGCCGCTACCATCTGCGCGTTTTTTATGAATGCCGCCATCGACCAGCAGTGCGAGCGCTACATCCGCCAACACGGCCTGGAGTCGGTTGTAGAAGCCAAGCTCAAAGAAACATACGACGATCGGGGCCTGCCCCGCCCCGCCTACGCAGGCCAGTTGCCCGAAGGCAACGACGGTTTAGGCTTGCTGCTACTGGGCCTCACCGGCGATCAGGTGCTGCCCCCCGATGTATACGCCGAACTGAAAGCTAAAGCCCTCAACGCCGTACGCGGCACCGTACAAGCCGACATCCTCAAGGAAGACCAGGCGCAGAATACCTGTATCTTCAGCACCGAGTTTTCGCTCAAGCTCATGGGCGATATGCAGGCTTACTTCATCGACCATCGGGTGCGCAACTTTTATTCGGTCTCCATCTCGGGCTACCACATCGCCGAGGCAGGAGCCAACCCCATATCCCAACTGGCTTTCACCCTGGCCAATGGCTTCACCTTTGTGGAGTACTACCTCAGCCGCGGGATGAACATCGATGATTTTGCGCCCAACCTCTCGTTCTTCTTTAGCAATGGCGTCGACCCCGAGTATGCCGTCATTGGCCGGGTAGCCCGCCGGATATGGGCCAAAGCCATGCGCGAAAAATACGACGCCAATGAGCGCAGCCAAATGCTGAAATACCACATCCAAACCAGCGGCCGCAGCCTTCACGCTCAGGAAATTGACTTCAACGACATTCGCACTACCCTGCAAGCCCTGTACGCCATCTACGACAACTGCAACAGCCTGCACACCAACGCCTACGACGAGGCCATCACCAC
>CAYOTJ010000370.1:2973-4443 GCA_964406855.1 uncultured Saprospiraceae bacterium | reverse complement strand
ATACCCTTAATACCCTTAACACCCTTAATACCCTTAACACCCTTAACACCCTTAATACCCTTAATACCCTTAATACCCACCGGCGCAGCCCCGGTAAAACGCACTCCTGCCGGACCAGGGGGTGCAGCGGTATGCCGACCCCAAGGGAGGCATAATAGCGGAACACCCGGCGCCGCGCAGGTTGCTAAAAAGAGCAGATGCTATGCGGCGGGGCCCAAAAAAAAATCAGACCAAATCGTCTTCGCGCCAGTTTTTGCGGGCTTTTTCGCCGGTTTTATCTTTGCCGTTGATTTCGCGGAGTTCCATATACTCGTCGTCTTCTGTGCGGTTGGTGCTTCCGCCGGTGAGGCGGCGCATTTCGCGCTCTAAGGCCTTTTCTTCCCAGGCATTTGAGCCGATGCCTGAGCCTGGCACGCCAAATATTCTAAAATAATGAGTAGCTAAGCCGATACCCCAACCCAGCATAGGGTAGACGAACCACCAGTGG
Organism: uncultured Saprospiraceae bacterium; assembly: GCA_964406855.1. Lineage (GTDB taxonomy): Bacteria > Bacteroidota > Bacteroidia > Chitinophagales > Saprospiraceae > JAUMBM01. Next base: position 3,956 of record CAYOTJ010000370.1, on the reverse strand, counting down.
GAAGGGCTGGTGAATAGGTTGAGCAGAAAGAAGAAGGCGCCACAGATGATGTAAGTGGCTAAGTGGGTATAAAACTCTTTTTGTTCTTTGACGCGCTTGCGCGCTTTTTCCATGGCATCCATGACCCTACTGAGCGTTTATGGGGTGAATAATCGCAATAAATTTACCCAATATTAATGGCGAATGCGACAACGGTGCAGAAAAAATCGACCGAAGGGGCTATTCTTGCGCTTAGCGATACCTGTGGGCGGGCTTGGGTCGAAGCTGGGCGCCCAACCATCCGCCTAAGCCGCCCAGCAGCGCGCCCCAGAGGGCTGTAACGAATATCATGACAACCGGGCCTACTCCGCCCAGCAGCGCGCCTACGCGGGTGGCGAGGATACCTTCGTTTTGCAGGTTGATCCAGCCGGCGGAGGCGGCCCAAAGGAGGGCTGCGCCCAGCGCCGCCCAGCCGGCGGCCGGGCCGTCGGGCAAGCCGGCGGCCCAGCCGCCAATAAATGCAATGCCGGCTACGGCATACCAGGGGGCTATGCTGTGAATCAGCCAGCCGCCTAAGGCTACGCCCAGCGCCAGCGCTATACCTTTCCACCCAAAGGCGGTCTTTCGTTTTCTTGCCATAACAATCGGTTGTTATTTGGTCGTTTGCAGAAAATCTATTTGAAGGTCCAGATTGCTCCTTTGTGCCGGTTGGCGGCTTCCGACTCATTAGTCCAGAAAGACAAGGCGAAGTATTCGCCCTTAGCCCAATGGTCGAGCCCGGTATCGTAGTGGGGGCTGCCGGGGTTGCCCGACTGCCCGCCGGGATAAACGCCAAAGGCTTTTACGGGCTGAGTGAGCTCTACGACCATGCGCCAGGAGGGGCCGTGGTGTTTTGACAAGGCGTTGGGGGCATCGCGAAAGCCGCCGGAGGGAAGTATATCAGAGCCGAAGCCATTGAGCCGCGCCAGGTGAGGCACAGAGGCTTTTTGGTATCCGGCCCAGGT
>CAYOTJ010000370.1:0-2963 GCA_964406855.1 uncultured Saprospiraceae bacterium | reverse complement strand
GGGGGTAGCCGTTTGGTCGAATATGGGGTGGTTGGGTTGCTTGGCGAGCAGGTCTATGGGTGCACAGTGTTCGAGATACAGCAGCGCGTTGGAATCGAGGCGAAGATAAAGCTCATCGAAGGTGAGGCGGTAGATGCGGGCATACCAATCCTGGTATACCGTTGGCGCCCGTTTATCGGCGTCGTAGCGGTAATTCCATGTTTTGAGGTCGGTATACATTTCGCGGGCCATTTCATCGGAGAGCGGGGGGTCTTCGCCCAGCAAAGCCAACAGGGCAGGTACGCCTTCTTCGGCCCGTATGGAGTAATTGTCGAGTTGCAGGGCCTTCATATCGTCGGTGGTGGCGCCTTTCATGGCTTCGAGGCGACGATTGATGTAGCGCCCCCGATAATCGTCGAAGTAGCCGTTGTAGTAGTAAGGGTAGGAAGCGTCGGTAGACACTTGATTGGCGCTTGACACAAAGCCGCGCTCGGGGTTGCGCACAGCCGGCACATGGTCGTGGGGGATATAGCCGGCCCAGCCGGTAGCGGAACTGGCGCCGTCTTCTACAAAGCGGCCCTGACCTTGCTGTTTTAGTGGAAACTTGCCATTGACGGTGATGCCTATATCGCCATGCCTGTCGGCAAAGACGAAATTTTGGGCCGGGCTGTCCCAGCCATAGAGCGCAGCCCTGTAGTCGTTGTAGTTGTGGCCTTGCATGAGGCGAAAGAAGGCGCCAATTTCATAAAAGGGTTTATCCTGGGGCTTTTCATGAGCGAGCCACTGCATGGCTAAATCTTGGTTGGGATGGCCTTCGCTGGTGTAAACCACCGGCCCCCATGCCGTCCAGGGCGTTGTTTCCAGTACCGGGGCGCTTTGGCCCCTTACCCAGATGGTATCTACAACCCAGGTGGTTTTATGGGTTTGCCCATCTAAGGAGTAGCTGTTGCGGGTGGTATCTGCCCAGGTGATGCGTCGCCAGTCGAGCACATCCTGAGAGCCATTGGTTACGCCCCAGGCGATGTCGCCGTTAAAGCCAATGATTACGCCGGGCACGCCGGGCAGCGATACGCCGTAAGCATTGACCTCCGGGGTATGGAATTGTACTTCATACCAGATGGAAGGAAGCGTAAGCGAGAGGTGAGGATCGTTGCAGAGTATGGGGCTGCCCGATGCCGAGCGGCTGCCGGCTATGGCCCAGTTGTTGCTGCCTATACCTTCGGGGCTGGTGGGGAGCTTGTCGAAGGGAGGCAGATGAGTCAGGTCTTCTGCGGGGGCAGAAGAGGGCAACTGGATGGGTGAAAAGCCCCATTGGGTTCCTGCCGGAATTACGGGAGAGTTATTGAGATTTACTTCGGGGTATAGCTGGGCAAAAAGTGTGTCGCCGAGTACTTGCCGCGTATAGCTGGACGCTACGTCGTCGCTTTTGAAGCAGAGCGTTTCGGCCATGCTCTTGAAGAACAGGGCTGATTTAAAAGGAGACCAGGGCTCGGGCTCGTAGCCGAGCAGTTTGAATTCTAGGGGGTAATCGCAGGGTTTTAGCGTTGCGATGTAAGCATTGACGCCGTCGGCATACGATTTAATGAGGGCCATCTCTTTGGGCTGGCCGGCCCAGGCGGCCACGCTATTGGCAGCGGCGGTTGTAAGGCCTTTGCGGCGTTGCAGCCGGTCTCGTTCGAGGAGGTCGGGGCCGAGTACTTCAGAGAGTCTTCCGCTCACTGCCCTGACCGACATATCCATCTGCCAGAGACGATGGGCGGCAGTAACGTATCCTTGTAGAAATGCAGCGTCTTCTGCGCGTGCAGCGAAGATATGGGGCACCTGCCGCTCGTCGAAATAAATTTTTCCTTTACCGGCCAGGTTGGCGAGCTCTAAGTTGGCGGGTTTGTCGTTGACAGGGTCTGCCTGCTTCCAGAACCCTGTAAAAGGACAAAAGAAGCTACCTAATGCCGGGATTTTACTCCCCAAAACGCCGTGGCTGTTGCCCAGCCAGATAATGGCAGCCAGGATGGCGGCTACAATCCAGAACTTTATTTGCCCCATGTTGTTGGAGATGCTATTTGGGCGTTAAGGTATAAAAAAGGTATGAAAAGTAGCATTTTATTAGTGATGGTTATGGCATTTATTGCAGCTTGCTCGCCTCGACCTGCGGATAATTACAAGGCCATAGGGGATAAGCGGCTCAGGACGACGGCGCCTTCCCGTTTGTTTTTTAATAACATCCGGCAAATTGACTATCGTCAGTTGGCTACGACAACAGGAGAGCCCGACTGTTTTCTGCTGGATCGCTGGCCGGAAGCTTCCGAGCTTCAACTGGGCATAGCCAACCACTGGTTAGCCGATGAGGCCTATCTGCAGTGGTTGCCTGCCGGCGCCGTCAATGAAGGAAGAAAAGACAGCCTGCTGTTGTTGTTGAGTCCGGCTGGCAAAAGCCGGAAATTGGCTTTTGCAGCCAACTCGCCCGTAGATGGTTATGAAGCCGGCGTTTTACTTTATGGCGCTTTGGTGAACGACGGGCGGCTGGCAATTCTCACGCCGGCTCTTCAGGGGCAAGCTATGGATACACTGTCGGTTTGGGAAGATGCGGCCAGCCGGCGGGCCGCAGTCGTTGTATTGTCCGACTACTTTCGGCTGGTGGAGCGAAGTGGGTTTTAATTTTTGCGATAGAATACCCTAAATGTGGTAATTTTTTAAAATAGTAATACTTACTTAATGAAATTAATTAACTGGATAGCAGTTGTATATGGCCTTAAAATGCCTTTTTAGAAGTCACAAAAAAGAAATTTTAAGTAATTTTTAGCCTTATGATGTAAAATTGTAGAAACGTGTGAATCCGTGACAACTTTAGCTGTTATAAGTAATAAGCGGAATGTGCGCAAAGAGGTTAAAAACTTGAAAATCAGTATTGAATTAGTTATTAGCCATATTTTTTTGTAACATTTTTACATTTTCCTATTGTACCATTAGAAAAAAGAGTCTAAATT
>CAYOTJ010000369.1:0-4475 GCA_964406855.1 uncultured Saprospiraceae bacterium | reverse complement strand
CGGGCGTTACCTCGCCCCTGCGCGACAAAGAAGACGCCCACGACTACCGCTACTTCCCCGACCCCGACCTGCCCCCGGTAGTACTCACGGCTGCCGAAGTAGACGCGGCCAGAGCGGCCCTGCCTCCCCTGCCCTGGGCCTTGTATCAGGAGTTTGTGGATGCCTATGGCCTCAGCGACTATGACGCCAACCTGCTCACGGAGGAACTGCCCGTGGCCGAGCTTTACAAAGCCGTATGCGCTTATACGCCACACCATAAGGCAGCGGCCAACCTCATCATCAATAAAATACTGCCCTGGCGGACCGAGCAACCTGAGGAAAGCCGGCAGTTTCCGGTTTCAGCGCCTCAATTGGCCCGCTTCATCGGCCTCATCGAAGACGATAAAAAAGTGAGCGCCAGCGCAGCTTACCAGCATCTGCTGCCCGCCCTGATGCAACAACCCGAAGCTGAGCCTGAAAAGCTGGCCGCCTCCTTAGGCCTGATTCAAACCGCTGATGCCGACTTTTTGCTGGGGCTGGCCCAAGAGATCGTCGCCGCCTTCCCCGATAAGGCCGAGGCCTATCGAAAAGGGAAAAAGGGCCTGTTGGGCTTCTTTATGGGCGAGCTAATGAAGCGCTCAAAAGGACAGGCAGAACCCAAGTCGGCCAGCGAGGCGCTGGAACGGCTGCTGGGGTAGTAGCGGCGATGCACAACCTCGCGCGCTGCCCAACTTCAGCGTGGAGGTTGAATAAGGCCATCGACCCGTGTGAGGGATGGAAGCGGTATGCCTGCCCCCTAAGGGCGGGCATAAGAGCGGACAGCCCGACCCCCGGCCCCCTTGAAGTATACAGCCATAAAGTGGAGATAGCCGTTTGGGGGCCGGGGGGCACACCCTAAAAAAACACCCATGCCCACCTGAAACAGGCCGGCATGGGCAATAGATTTGGTTATGCGGGTAAAGGGCGCCGCCCGCAGCTATCGGAAGCGGATGGCGAAGTCCCACTCTTTTTCGGGGTCGTACATATCGAGGTAGGGGATGGACAGGGTGACGGTATTGCCGTCGATTTCGGCTTCGCCGCCGCGGACTTTGGCTACTTTGCCGGGCAGGTGCAGCACGACGCGGTAGTTGACGTTGGCCATAAAGCCTTTGGCCATGTTCATCATTTCGAGGGCCTGGGCGCCTTCAGCGCCTTGATCGCCTATGGCTTTGGCCATATCGGGCATGGCTTTTCGGCGCACGTGGAGGGTCTTGCCATCGAGTTCGTATTGAACATAGGCGCCCATCATGTCCTGAAAACTGCCTACGCCGGGGGGCATTTTGTCGCCCAGTTCATCTTCCATTTCCAGCATCATTTTGGTAAATGAAGCGGTGAACGTCTCATCGAGATTGGCGAAGCGCGAGATGAGGGCGAAGTCGAATTTGGCCTTTTCCTGATCGGCTTTGATGCGAAACTCCATAGCGAGCAGGACGTTCATGAGGCGGTTGATGAGCTTAGACTGGCTTTCCGACATCTCGGGGCTGTTGTTGAGCTGATCGAGCATATCGTCGAGGGTGAGGCCCTCTTTGGCGGCGAGCTGCTCGAAGATGGGGCGCAGGCTGATGACGGTATCAACTTTCTCGCGGCTGAGGAACCGGGCCATGTTATAGGCCATGAGGTCTTTTTCGGAGAGGGTATCGGGGCGGTCGGTTTGGAATTTGCCTTCCTGAAGGGCCATGCCGATGAAGGGGTAGAGTTGGCCGAGGTCCATCTGGTATTCCTGGCGGCCGCCGCCATTGGCGTCGATCCAGACTTCTTCGGTAAAATCGCCGCAACTGCTAAGCGAGAGGGCCAAGAGGATGGCCCCGAAAACAATCCTGAGGGAGGATAACATAAGGTGGCGTAATTTGGTGAATGACGTAGAGTAATGCACAACTGGCGCAATGTTGTTACAAATATAGTCGAAAAAACGTTCCTGGGGTTTAATGGGGAGGGGAAAAAGTGGAGAGAAAAGACTTTGAGATAAAGGACATGGCGAAAAAACAACCTCCTCTTGATGGTAGCTGAAAAAATGCGCTACATTTGCAAGATAGGCGATTCTATCACACGCATACTTGTAAACATCTTCAATATATGAGTTCAGGTCGTATTCCACAGATTGAGTATATCAGAATAAGGAATTATCGAGCCTTAAGAGACGTTGAGTTTAAAAACCTTACTCCGCTTACTGTTTTATTGGGCCCAAATGGGAGTGGAAAATCGACTGTATTTGACGTTTTCGCCTTTCTTTCAGAATGTTTTTCAGTAGGACTTCGCAAAGCATGGGACAAGCGGGGCCGTTTTAAGGAATTGCGCACTCGGGGGCAAGAGGGCGCCATTGAGTTTGAAATCAAATACCGCGAAACACGGGGCCATCCGCTTATTACTTATCACTTATCCATCGAAGAGGATCAAAAAGGCCCTTACGTAGCCTATGAATGGCTAAGCTGGAGACGATCGGAGAGAGGGCGACCTTTCAAGTTTTTGGACTTTGTAAAAGGTGAGGGTTCTGTGGTTACAGGAGATATGCCCGATCAAGACGATGAACGCCTTAAAGAGAAGCTGGCTTCTTCAGATATGCTGGCGGTGAATACGCTGGGGCAATTGGCCAAACACGCCCGTGTACGAGCGCTACGCGAGTTTATCAGCGACTGGTATCTGTCATATTTAGCCGCAGATCACACCAGAGGCATTCCCGAAGCCGGCGCACAAGAGCGACTTTCGGAAACCGGCGATAACCTGCCTAATGTTATTCAATACCTCAAAGAACAGCATCCCAAACAATTGCAGCATATTTTAAATGTCCTCGGCCAGAGGGTTCCGAGGCTGGAACGGGTAGAAGTTGATTTTATGCCCGATGGCCGACTGTTAATGACGCTTAAAGATGCCCCTTTCAATCAACCCGTCTTATCAAAATTTGCTTCTGACGGAACCCTAAAGATGCTGGCTTATTTAACTATGTTATATGCCCCTGCCCCACCCAAAATGATTGGAATTGAAGAGCCCGAGAACCAGCTACATCCCAGGCTGCTTCAGGAATTAGCCGAAGAGTGCCGAGAAGCGACGTACACTTCGCAATTGATGGTCACTACTCACTCTCCTTTTTTTGTCAACGCGCTCAGACCAGAAGAAGTATGGGTATTGTATAGGGATGAGCAGGGGTTTACCCATGCAAAATGCGCTGCAAAAATGCCCGGTATCAAGGAATTTATTGAAGAAGGCGCCTTATTAGGCCATCTATGGATAGAAAACCACTTTGATGTTGGCGATCCTCTAAATCCATAATATTTATGGCAAAAATACAACTTGAAATATTGACAGAGGAGCCCTCTGCAGAAGCTGCTCTGGCGTTAATCCTGGGCAAGATAAATCAAGATCGATTTACCTTTAAAATCATCACCCACCAAGGGAAATACGATCTTTTGCAAAAACTCCCTGCGAAGCTAAGGGCTTACCAAAAGTTTGGGTTGGATGACAAGTATCTCATAGTTCTTATTGACCGGGATCACGAAGATTGTTTTGCACTAAAAGGACGGCTTGAACAAATAGCTCAAGAGGCCGGACTATCTACAAAAAGCAACCCTGAAGAAGGAGGGTTCAAAGTACTAAACAGGATTGCCATTCAAGAGTTAGAAGCATGGTTTTTAGGCGATTACGAGGCCGTCAAAGCCGCTTATCCTAAGGTTTCAGGCAAAGCAAATACCCCAAACCCGGACGCAGTTGCCAAACCGTCAACACATCTTACTCGTATTTTACGCAGAGCGGGTTACCAAAAACTAGATGGAAAAATTGAGACGGCCAGAAAGATCGCAAAGCACATGGCTCCAAATAAAAACGGATCAGAAAGCTTTCGTCAGTTATTAGAAGGCATAGAAGCCTGCTTAACTGCCCCATAACCTAATCACAAAACTGCAACCTCTATGCAAAAATCCCCACTTTTCATTTTGGTTATGCTGCTCAGTTGCCTGGGGCTATCGGCCCAATCGGCCGGCCATTGGCAGTCGCTCAGCGACTTTGGCACGAACCCCGGGCAGCTCAATGGCTACCTCTATACGCCTGCCAAGCCTGTAGCCGGCCGGCCGCTGGTGATTGCCCTGCACGGCTGCGGGCAGGATGCAACTGCTTTTGCGCGCCTTACGGGCTGGAACAAATTAGCCGACGAAGAAGGCTTTGCCGTGCTCTACCCCGAGCAATCGGCCGCCAACAACGCCCAGAAGTGCTTCAACTGGTTTCAGGCGGCGGATGTAGATGCCGATGGCGGCGAGTTGGGCAGCATCATGCAGATGGCCCGGTATGCCGGCCGAACGCTGGGCCTCGACACAACACGCTACTACGCCACCGGTTTTTCAGCCGGCGGGGCCATGACGGCGGCATTGCTGGCCGCCTACCCCTCGGCCTTCAGGGCCGGCGCCCCGGTAGCGGGCATAGCGGCCGGCAGCGCCGAAGACCTCATGGCTGCGCTGAGCATTATGCGCGGC
>CAYOTJ010000368.1:0-4488 GCA_964406855.1 uncultured Saprospiraceae bacterium | reverse complement strand
CGAGCCAGCTCAACCAAACGCTGTGCGCAGGCGCAAGCCTGACCGTGGGAGGCCAGACCTTCAATGAGGCGAACCCATCGGGCGCGGTGCTTTTTGCGGGCGGCGCCGCCTCGGGCTGCGACTCGATTGTGAATGTGGCCCTGACTTTCCAAGATCCCGTAACTACCCCGCTCAATGCCACCCTCTGCGAAGGCGAGTCGTATGCCTTCAACGGCGCTGTGCTCACTGCGGCAGGTACCTATACGGCCACATTGACCAGCGCCTTGGGCTGCGACAGCCTCGTTACCCTCTCGCTGGCATTCGCACAAGCCCCTCAAGTAGTGATGGATTCGCTATTTGAAATCAGTCCGCGCCAATCCGTCAACCTCCAGCCACAGGTCAGCGGCTCTGCTTCCTGTACGTGGTTGCCTGCTTCGCTGGTGATATGCAGCACCTGCTGCGAGACCCGTACGGTCTCCATCTCCCGAGATACGGTAGTGGCCCTTTATGTAGCCGACGAAAACGGCTGCGAAGCTGCCGTACCCGTTACCATCCGCGTCAGAGAGCGACCGGGCTTTTATACGCCCAACGTCTTCCGCCCGGGCTCGCCCAATAATGGTTATTTTACGCTTTACGGCAACGAAGCCATTGAGGAGATTGAATTGCTACGGGTATTCACCCGCTGGGGCGAGTCGGTTTTTGAGCGCACCAGTTTCCAGCCCGACATTCCTCAGTTTGGCTGGGACGGGACCTTCCGGGGCGAAGTGCTCAATCCCGGCGTATTCGTATGGTATGCCCGCCTCAGGTTGCGCAATGGAGAGGTAATCATTGAGCGCGGCGATGTGACCCTATTGAGATAAATTAGTGGCGCCGGCAATGGCTATTCCATAGCGCTTAGGGCATACAGTACGGGCTTACTGGGGCTGGCGTCGAGCTCGAAACTGGCCATGTGCAGGCACAGTAGGTAGAGGCCGTCGGGGGCGGAGTCGGGCACGTATACCAGCTCGGTGATGGTGGCCTGTGTACGGGTGGCCTGGGGATAACGCCAGAAAGCGCGGTGGGCCAGCAGTTGCCCCCCGTCCTCCTCACGGTCTACGGAGGGGAGGTCAAGCAGGAGGTGTTCTACGCCATAGTCGGCCAGCAGGGCAGCGGCCTCGTGGCAAAGGTAAGGCGGATTGGCGCCCGAGTAGTTGGCGCTAAGCTTAAGGTCATCGTTGGGCTGGGTTCGAATGACTACGGCTTCGGTTTGGCGGGGTCGAAGGGCTTCTTCCAACTGTGCCCTGTCAATCACCCTGTCGCCGTCGGGGCGGCGCTGTGGATATACGCTGATGAGGCGGGCTGTAAAGGCAAAACGGCGCAGGGCTTCGTTGACGGAATAAGGCTCGCGAGCGATGTGGCCCACGCATTCGGTATGGGTGCCGTTGCCATGTGGATTGATGCGCACATTCATAAAATTGACTACCCCCCCCTGAGCCGTAGCGCCTATGAAGTTGCCGGCCACTACGGGTTCAGCATCAAAGGGCGGAGCATAAAAGCAATTGGGCGCCAGCGCGCCCGGCCGCAGCGGCATACTGATATCGATGGGTTGCAGCAGGTTAGCCTGATAGGATCGCCCCTCAATGTGGGCTGTGGCGAGCAGATGAGCGCCGGGCGCCATAGTTTTTGCTTGTGTGGTTAGTAATTGCGGCGATCTTCTCCCCACGACATTTTAGCCCGCAGGGTAGACATAAAGCCTACGTCTTCGAGCCGAACAATGCGCACAGGGAAGCCATTGCGCCGAACGGCTAATTGGTGGGCGGAGGTGATGGTCTCGAAACGCGAGTCGAGGGTGCATAAAAAGTTTTCGGCCCGCCCTTCGATCTCAAAGGAGATGATTGAGTTGTCGCTGATAACGATGGGCCGCACATTGAGGTTGTGGGGCGCCACAGGTGTGATGACCAAGTTGGCCGAAGTGGGGAAGATAATCGGCCCGCCGCAACTCAGGCTGTAGCCCGTAGAGCCGGTAGGCGTAGCTACTATGATGCCATCAGCCCAGTAGGAGTTGAGGTAGGCCCCGTTGATGAAGGTATGCACGGTAATCATGCTGGAGGTATCTCGCTTGAGCAGGGTGCAGTCGTTGAGGGCAAAGGGGATTTCTCCAAATAGCGGCAGGTTGCTTTCTAAGTACAGCATGCTGCGCTCTTCTACCACATAGCTGCCCCGGATGAGCCAGCGCAGGGCCTCGGCTATGCGCTGCTTCTCGATGGTGGCTAAAAAACCCAGCCGCCCCAAGTTAATGCCCACAATGGGCGTGCGGCTGTCGCGCACTAAGGTGGCGGCTTCTAATATGGTGCCATCGCCGCCAAGGGTGAAGAAAAAATCGAACCGCTTGACGCTAAAGTCTAAGTAGCCCTCAAACACGCCAATGTCTTGCTGAAACTTCACCCAGGGCTTGATCTGATCTAAGTAGGGGCTGTATACGTAAGCCATGACGCCATGCTCGTGCAGGCCATCAAAAAGTTGCTGGATGAAAGGCAGGTCCTGCTCTTTGAACTGCTTGCCGAAGACGACAACCCGCATGAGTTACAAATTTTAACAAAGGAAAGCAAATCTGCCCTGATTATCAAATGCCAAAGCTGAAATGCAGAAAAAAGCCGCCCTCGCCTAAGTCATTGCGACTGTACTGAAGCTGGAGCACGGTGTCATAAAAAAAGACGAGATCAAGCGACGCCCCCCCGCCCCAAAGCGAGCGGTTGGGCAGCCGGTTGGCGGGGTCGGCAAAGGGGGCATTCACATACCCCCAGTCGCCCGTCAGGCCTAAATAAGCCTTTATCGGGATCACCTTTAGGGTTTCGAGCGGCATTAGCCGCCCCAGATTGATCGATTTGTCTATCAGTTTGCGGCGGACGGCGCTCTTCAGCAGGGCCATATCCAAGCCATCAATGATATAGTACTCGTAGCCATTCACATAGCTGCCACCGAAGCCTAAGGCGCGGTTGTCGTTGTAGGGCTGAGGCCGGCGAATAGCCGAGAGTTTAGTGCGCAGCTCTAATCCGGCGCTCCAGTGGCGGCCCCAGGGCCAGTAGCGCTCGGCCCGGGTGTAGAGGGTGAGGTCGTTGCGGTCGGCAAACAACCCCAGGCCGTCGGCCTCCAGCGTAGCCGCCAGCAGGTAGCCGCTCCAGGGGTAGGGCCGCACATCGCGTCGGTCGCAACTAAACCCATAAATGAGCGTCAGGTAGCGCTGCTGTGCTCGCCCGCCGCCCAGAAAGTTGGGGTTGAGTTCAAGGGCTACCCGCTCGTCGACGGCGTTAAAATGCCAGGCGGCTATGAGCTGGTGGGTGGTATACAGCCGGCGCCGATAGCTGAGGCCGGCAGCTACGCGCCCGCGGCGGTACACAAAGGTCGATTCATCGCGGAAGAACAACTGCTTGTCGGCCTCGGTGGCGTAGTTGAGCTCCCGGTTGCGGGCCAGGTTGAGGTCGAAGCTTATGCCTAAGGTGCGCTCTCGGTTGAGGTACGGGAAGCGATAGCTGAGGTTGAGGCTGCGCGTATAACCGTACTTGAAGCCCAACTTGAGGCGGTCGCGCCAGCCGCTAAAGTTTTCGTGTAAAAACTCCATACCCACGTTGAGGCGATCGAGGGAGCGGCCCTGCTCCACCCACCATACGTTGAAGTTGCGGTCGGCCAGCTCAAAGATGGGCACGGGGTATACATACCAGCCCTCGCGCAGCCGTACCTTTACCGCTAAGGCACCCGCGCTGTCGGGCAAAGCTTCCAAGGCCGCCGATCTAAACAGGCCAGTGTTCATCAACTGGCGTTCGCCTTCGCGCAGCCGGGTCTCCAGATCGGCCTCGGCGAGGGTGTCGCCTACCGCAAAAGGCAGCTCGCGCCTTACTACGGCCTCCCGGGTATGGCGCAGCCCCTCAATATCAATATCCGCTATCCGCCAGGGTTGGGGGTGCGTGGTCGGTGGGGCCTCTGCCGCAGCCTGACCCCACAACCGCCCTACGCCTATCCACAGGGCCAGCCACAACCCGCCTACCCAGGGGTAAATTAGTCTCATCTGCTCGTTTTACGCCGGCTTTTAATCGCCGGCGCTTTTATTGAATGAGCCAAGATAGGGAAAAATTGTGAGGGAGACGGTTTTTGGGGCCGCGCCGGCTGCGCTCAACTGCCCATGCCATAACTCCCGTCGTGGAGTCGCAGGATGATCTGGCCATTTTTGAGCAGGAATGGCTACTTTTGTAACATCAGCACTGCGCTGATGTTACAAAACCAGATGACATGAAAGCGACAGCTACAGTGGCAGCCCTTTTTTTAGCAGGCCTCTCGGCCTGGGCTCAGGTCAATTTTACCTCTTCCGACCTGCCCATAGCGGTCATCAATACCTTTGGGGTAGAGGTACCCGACGAGCCTAAAATCCCCGGCCATCTAGGCCTTATTTACAACGGCCCCGGTCAACGCAACTACCTCTCAGATCCGTTTTCTGACTACGACGGGGCCATAGGCATTGAACTGCGGGGATCAACT
>CAYOTJ010000367.1:0-4510 GCA_964406855.1 uncultured Saprospiraceae bacterium | reverse complement strand
CTCCACGCTTACCGCATCGGTCGCGCTGCCATAGCTGTTTGCAGCCCGCACCTCTATCCGGTTAGCGCCCCTGCTCAGGTCGAGCATAGCGCTGAGTATGCCCCGGTCGTAGGAGAAATTGGATATGTTGCGGCCATTGACGCTCACGCTCAGGTCTTCGCGCCTGCTCACGCCCGTAATGGTGGCGCGCAGCAGCGCCTGTACGCGCTCGGTGCTACCGCCATTGGCCGGCTCGGTGATGCGCACGGTGGGGCGGTCGCCCGTGGGTTGCGGCCGGCTGCGTTCAATGGTCGTCCTGGCCTGGTCGGCGCCCCAGCGGTTGGCGGCCCGCACTTCCACGCGGTTTTCGCCTTCGGCTAAATTGAGGTTGGCGTAGAGCTGCCCCGTCTGTGGGTCGAAGTCGAAGCGTTGGGCGGCGCCGTTGAGCAGCAGTTGCACATCCTGTCGGTTGTCTACCCAGCGCAAACTGGCCCGCAGGGGGGTAGTAGCCGCCTCGGTACGGTAGGGGTTGGCGGCGGGCTCTGTAATGAGTACGTTGGGCGCATTGCGCGTTTCCTCCTGAGGCGGCGGGGCGTCGTCTTCCCGGATCAGGATGACCGTTTCGCTATCGCTGCCGGCGCTGTTGGTAGCCGTAATGACTAACTCATTGCGACCGGGGCGCAGCGGCGCCAACTTGCGGAAACTGGTACCGCTGAAGTCAAAGTCTACCGGCGCGCCATTCAGCTCCGTGCGCACCTGGTCGGCGCCGCGCACGTTTTCGATGACAGCCCGTACATAGGCGTCGCGCTGGTTGGTTTTGTAGGGCGAAACATTAGGCTCCGTTACACGTATGATGGGCGGATTTTCGCGGCTGCGGCCAGGCGAAAGCACCCAACGGGCCGCCAGATGGGTGTAGTGATAGCGATCGGGGTCGCTATCGGCAAAGCGCTGCCCGTCTATGGTATTATTACCGGCAAAAGTGAGTCTGTGGCCCAGATGCATACTGAAACGCGGCGTAAACTGGTATCCCAGCTCAATACCCAATGATGGCATAAAGCCAATGCGGCCATCTTCGTCTAAGCCGTCGGCCGGCGTTTCATAGTCGCCATCTAAGATTTGGTTGCGCAGCTCCCGCCTAACGCTCGATTCGCGCGCGTTGGGGTCCAGCCCGGCATAGCCTGCATAGTAGGGATTTCCGCCGGCGTCGAGCTGATCGACACTCACCCGATACCAATCGAGCCCCAAGCCGCCATACAAGCCCAGACTGACGCCGGTGCGCTCGCGCAGCCGGTTGAAACTCAGCACGCCTTCCAGCGCCAACTCGTGAACGCGGGTTTCGTGGTTGAGGTAGGCAAAACCATTGGGCACATTCAGCCCGGCAGGATAATTCCGATAGTCGGGGCCTCGGCTGCCATTCAGGGCCGCATTATCCGCAATGCGGGTAGTGCGATAACCATCAAGGCCATACTGCTCGGCATACAGATAACGGCCCCGCAGATCGAAGGCGAAGGCTCCGCCGGGGCGGTAATAAAGATTCTTCGCCAAGGTGAGGCCCAAGCCGCCGCCATGAAAAGGCTCGGCCGATACGTCGGCAGTCTGGTAGGAAAACCCCAGGTTTAATCCTAAGGTCCAGTAGCCGGGCCGGCGATCGCCGCCAACGCTCAGCCCCACCTGGGCAGAAATCGTTTCAGCTAAGGCGAGCCAGCAAACGGCCAGCAATAAAAGGTAGCGTAAATTGCGCATGCCATAGGTTTTGCCGCTAAACTACTACCTTTTGCAGGGCTGCGCAAGTGATAATGTATTCGTATTTTAACTAAACTATCTTTATTCCGGCTTGTCATCTACTCCGGCGCGTTAAAAAACAACCCGCTCGGGTATAAATTTAACGAATGATTAATAGCCATTTATGAATTGCGGGACCTTTAAGGAGGCTGCACCCCACTCTTCCATCGCCTTTATCCGAAGTCGACCCCATCCCGTTGCTCCGGGGCAGCGGTGGAAGCGGTATGGGCGCGCGCCCCAAGCGTGCGCTCATAAGAGCGGACGACGCGGTGGCGGGCCGGGCCGGCAATAAGCGACAAACAGCGGTAAATGCCTTTCCGGCCCGACCCGACAGCCCCCAAAAAACCATCCCTCGCTGAGGGGATGGCGGCTCATTTTTCACCGTGTGCCACTGACAAAAATCACTTGCCGTCCGGCGGCACGGGCTTATTTTTGTTCTTGACAATTTTCCCTGCCACATCAAAAACGCAAGCCATGAACGCATCCACTCCCATCAGCGCCATCATGACGACGAAGGTGATCACCGTTGCGCCGAACGAAAACATGGGGCGCGTCCGCGATCTGTTTCACGAGCACAACATCCACCACCTGCCCGTAGTGGAAAACGGCCAAGTGGCGGGCATCATCAGTAAAACCGACTACCTGATGCTGCTGCACGGCTTTACGCTCTTTAATACGAAGGAGAGCCGCGCCTTTAACGATACGGTGGCCAATACGCTGCTGGTGGGCGAAGTGATGAGCCGATCGGTGGCTTTTGTGAACCCCGAAGACAGTGCAGAGGTAGCGGTGGGCATGTTTCGCGAAAATCGCTTCCATGCTATGCCCGTGGTGGAAAAACACAGCCGCCGACTACTGGGCATCGTGACTGTTATGGATTTGCTTAACTTTGCTTTTGCTAATCCGGAGCTGATTCCGGGTTAATTCGCAAAGTTATTCGCGCATGAACGAACCCAATGCAACGGCGTCTGCCTTGTACCGGCGCCCGCTGTGGGCGGAGGCCTTTTGGTCGGTAATTGCCGCAGCTGAAAGCACCCGGCATGGGGGCGTCAGTCCGCCGCCCTACCATTCGCTCAATTTGGGTCTCTACACCCACGACCACCCCTACCACCTTGCCGAAAACCGCCGTCGTTTTTGTCAGGCGCTGGGGTTTGCGCCCGAGCAGTTGGCAGGGGGGCGTCAGGTGCATGGCCACGAGGTGCTCACCGTCAATTCGGATGGCCAATGGGAGGGCTACGATGCCTTTGTGTGCGCGCTACCCGGTATTTTTGTGAGCGTTTCGGTGGCCGACTGCGCGCCCATCCTGCTCTTCGACCCGGAGGCGCGGGTGGTAGGAGCCGCTCATGCGGGCTGGCGGGGCACGGTAGCGGGCATAGGCCCCAAAACGGTAGCCGCCATGTCGGCGTTGGGCGCGCGGCCGGAGCGCTGCTTTGCGTACATTGGAACCTGCATTGATGCCTGCGACTTTGAGGTGAGCGCCGATGTAGCGGAGCAGTTTGCGGAAGCGCACTGCCGGCCGGGTGCAGCGCCGGGCAAATTTTTGGTAGACCTAAAAGCTGCCAACCGGGATCAACTGTTTGCTGCCGGACTGTCGGCCGGGCATATCGACATTTCTCCCTTTTCTACCGTTGCACATCAGTCCGACTACTTCTCGCATCGGGCCTCGGGCGGAATCACGGGGCGCTCTATGGCCGTCATTGGGCTGCGATAAACCGCCCGGCTGCTACTACCCGCCACAGAGCCGCCAAGGCGGCAGGCCGCCCCCGGCGGATGGTTTGCTGCGCCCAGTGCGGCAGCTCCGCGGTAAAATACTGCGGATAGTGATGAGCCAAGGCCGACACCTCTGGCGCCAGGGCGGGCCAGGCATCCTTCAGCCACTGCGCCTGGGGCGTGGCAAAGCCTAACTTGCGGTAGCGGTTATACACCAAGGGAGGCAGCCGCTCGCGAGCTGCTTCGCGCAGCACATATTTGCGAATGCCGTTGCGAATTTTGTAGACATCGGGTAAAGACAGGGCAAAGTCTACGACCCGATAATCGAGAAACGGCAACCTCGACTCTAATCCGTGCGACATGGCGTTGCGGTCTTCGTTGTGCAGTAAAGCCGGCAGCCCTACCTCCCGCATCAGGTTGATGGAACAGGCGCGCACATCCGCGTCGGCGCTGCGTGCAAAGGGCTGGCTGTACGCTGCCGCCTCGGCTTCCAGCGTCGCCGAAAGCCAGGGCGGCCGTTGAGGCGATCTTGGCCATAGATAGAACCCCAGCCGGCTCAGCAGTTCGGCAGCAGGCCACTGCCCGCGCAGCAGTATTCCGGCCAGTTCCCTGCCCGCCACAGCCGGCGCCCGGCGGACTAAGGTTTTCAGATAGGGGGCATAAAATTTATCGTAGCCCGCCAGCAGTTCATCGGCGCCCTGGCCGCTGAGTACTACTTTATAGCCGGCCTCACGAAGTTGGCCCAGCAGTTGGCGGTGGGCCGCTACGGCCGCCGAGCCCAAGGGAGCGTCGTGGTAGCGGGTGAGCGCGCTGAGGTTATCCCAAAGGTATTGGGCGGTAGGGTAAACGGCATGAAGCTTCAGTTGGCGCAGCTCGGCTACGGCCTGCACATAGGGCCGCTCGTCGAGCGCCGGCTCGGCAAAACAGGCTGCAAAAGCGGTCGTGCCTGCCGGCGCAAAACCCGCAATGGAGGAACTGTCTATGCCTCCCGACAGCGTGAGAGCTACGGGCACATCGGCCTGGAGGCGCAGGGCTACGGCGT
>CAYOTJ010000366.1:0-4529 GCA_964406855.1 uncultured Saprospiraceae bacterium | reverse complement strand
ATACAGGTTATCAGCAGCGCGGATATGCCTTTACGACCAATTTCGTGGATTTTACGGCTAATGCGCTGTGGGAGCCCTTTGCCCGGAGGCGGTTTCCGGCTAAGGGCGGCTACAAGCGCATCCTGTCCCCGTATTTTTTTGCCGGTTTGGGAGTAGTTCGTTATGCCAATGAAACCCATTATGGGAAGATTGACTCGGAGTGGCCGCCCTCATCCAAGGTAGTTGCCGATAAGGCCGAGGGCAATAGCCATACACGTCTGTTGCTGCCTTTGGGCAGCGGCCTCCGCTTAGACGTGAGTCAACGCAGTAGCATAGGCGTAGAGGTCGTAGCCGGCAACCCCAATACCGATTATATTGACGGTATCAGCCAGGCGGGTAACCCCGGCAATGGCGACTGGCACCTTCGCGGCGGCCTCACCTGGAGCTTGCGCTTCACCCGTCCTGATTATGACCGCGACGGCATTCCCGATGAGGAAGACCGATGCCCCCGCGCCGCAGGCGCTGCCTCGGCCCAGGGCTGCCCGGACGCCGACGGCGATGGTATTGAGGACTTAGTGGATATGTGTCCCTTCCAAAGCGGCGCCTTAGCCCTCAATGGCTGCCCCGACCGCGACGGCGACGGCATTGCCGATCTCATAGACCAATGCCCTGATGTTATGGGCGACGCCACCGCCGAGGGTTGCCCCGACGCCGATGGCGACGGCCTAAAGGACGAAGACGACAGATGCCCCGAAACGGCCGGACTTGCCGCGATGGCAGGTTGCCCGGATACCGATGAAGACGGCATAACCGACGCTGAAGACGAATGCCCGAATGTGCCGGGCCGCGCCGATCTGAATGGATGCCCCTTTCCGGATAAAGACCGCGATGGCCTTGCCGATGAAAAGGACAAATGCCCCAATGAGGCAGGCCCTGAGGCTCTGTCGGGTTGCCCGGATACCGATGCCGACGGCATTGTAGATATTGATGACCGTTGCCCCGATACGCTGGGCGTAGCCGGGTTCTCGGGCTGCCCTGCGCCATCGGCAGAACTGCTGGAAATATTGAAGCAGGCGGCCAAAAACGTACAGTTTGAGACGGGTAGCGTCGTGCTTAAGCCCATTTCTGTGCAAGAATTGACCAAAGTAACTGCCATATTACAAGAATATCCGTACTTTCACCTGCGAATTTCGGGGCATACCGACAGCCAGGGCAATGATAAGGCCAATCAAACGCTATCGGAAAAAAGAGCGGCCGCTTGCCGCGATCAATTGATAGCCAATGGTATAGATCAGATGCGTTTGTTGTCGGTAGGTTTTGGCGAGAGTCATCCAATAGCTAATAATGCCACCCCCGAAGGCCGACGGCAGAACCGTCGGGTGGAGTTTGAATTGTTTACCCCTTAAATCGATAATGCAAGATGAGAAAAACGGTACTTACTTTCCTGTTGGCAGTGGCCTCAACCGGCCTGTTTGCACAGTTGCAGTGGGAGTTGGGAGGCTCTTTTAACGTAACCAACTACCAGGGCGATCTGGTGAAAGAACGCTTCAATGTGTTCCAGGACGGGCAGTTGAGTTTTGGCCTTAGCGCCCGATATAATTTCAATTACATTCTGTCGGCTCGCGCCCAGTTGCTGTTTGGCAACCTCAAAGGCAGCGACTTCAACTACGAAGACCGCCGGCAACGGGGTTATCGCTTTAAAACGGGCTTTACCGAGCTCATCTTTTTGGGCGAGTGGGAAATTTTTGGCGAAAAGCGCTACTTATCCGGCAGCGGCTATGCCCGTTTCCCTTCGCCTTATGTGCTGGTGGGCGCGGGTTTGGTTTTCACTGACCCCAACCCCGATTTTTCCGACAGCAACGGCGGCGCCAACAGCCAGTTTATTCCTGATGACATCAATGCCGAGTATCTGCGCACCCGCTTTGTGCTGCCCTTTGGCGGCGGCGTAAAGTACGACTTGTCGGAAAACTGGTCGCTGGCTGCGGAGGTTATCCTGCGCACGCCTTTTACCGACTATCTCGACGGAATCAGTCTTTCTGCCGGGCCGGATGCCGGCGACTGGTACTACACGGTGGGGCTTACGCTGTTTCACCGCTTAGAGGGCACGGAAAGAAAATAGTGCCGATGCTTTTACCTGAATGTTGTTTTCCGGCGGCAGCATGGTTGTGATACTAAAGACGATGCTGCCGCCGTTCCATTGCCAAACCCATCTATCATGGCCAATACAGCCCGTATTCATGCCTTAGTCATCGGGATAAACAATTACCCGATTGCTCACCACCGCCTCAATGGCTGCGTCAACGACGCCCGGTCGCTGGTTTCTTTTCTGGAGGGTCAATATCCCTGCGATCAGCTCAATATCAAAGAAGTATACGACGAAGGGGCAACCCGGCAGGGGGTCATTGACGCCTTCGGGCACTTCGACGCGGCTGCCGACGGCGATACCTGCCTGTTTTATTACAGCGGCCACGGATCGCAAACGCCAGGGCCTGCGGAGTTTCTCCATCTTGATCCCGACGGCATGCTCGAATCGATGGTGTGCTATGACAGCCGCATAGAACATGGCCGCGACCTCATGGATAAGGAAATCAGTTATCTCATCTGGAAGGCTACACATGGCAAGCAATTGCACTTTGTTACGATATTTGACTGCTGCCACTCGGGTGAGATCGACCGCGATGTAAACGTCCGTTCTCGTATGGCTGAGCCGGCTCGCGTGCCCGGGCAACTGCGCGATTTTTTGGGTATTGAATCTTACCAGGAATCCAACGTGTCCGGGGCTCGTCGTTATTCGCCACCGACGGGGTCGCATATCCAATTAGCGGCGGCCCGCTCCAACGAAACGGCTAAAGAAATGCTCATCGACGGTCAGCCGCGGGGGGTGTTTACCTACAGCCTGCTCAATGTGTTGGCTCAGCACCCCGGCGCCATCACTTACGAAGAACTGATTGCCCATCTTCGGGCCAGGGTAGCCGCGAAAGTAGGCCAGCAGACGCCTCAATTAGCCGCCGGCGAAGACGATAAGCGCCGTCTGTTTCTCGGGCAGGCCATCCAGCGCGAAACGACTTACGTGGTTAGCTATGATACTACGCTGAGCGCCTGGTACGTCAATGCAGGCCAGGTGCATGGTCTGCCTGCGGGCGATCCGGGCGCCATTGTTTTTGAAGTGGAGGCCGAAGGAGAAGTCGTTCAGGCGGCTGCCGATAAGGTAGAATTACAGCGTTGCCGCCTAAGCGGGCTCGACCATCTGCCCCAACATCCCGGCACATACCGGGCCACACTGGCTTCGGCGCCTTATGCGCGGCTGAGCGTGGCCATCGTAGGCGATGCCCCCAATGCCGCTAAAGCCGTGCTGGAACAAGGATTTAAAGATTATCCTTCTATTTCGTATGAGGTCGTCGACGACGAAGAAAAAGCGGACTACCTCATACGCGCCATCGACAACCAGTTGAGCCTCACTTTGCCGGGCGACCAGCGGCCGGTATTCCGGCGCGCAAAAGGTTATACCCCCGAATCGGTAGGCGCCTTTTTGGAGAATGTGGAGAAAGTGGCCAAATGGGAACGGGTAAAATCCATCCACAATCCGAATACTTCCATTACCGACGATCAGTTTGAGCTTCGTTGGCTTCGGGTGAAAGATCCCATCAGTTGGGATATGGACAACGACGATGATCCGCCCACGGAACTGCTCGACTGGAAGCAGCCCCAGGTATTCAGTTACCAGCACAACAAGAACGAAGCCGAGGAAGATCAGCGCTGGCGCAATCCAGGCTTCCAGTTGTACCTGCGCAATAACAGTCAGCGCACCCTGTTTTTTAGCGTGGTGAACTTAGAGTCAACCTTCCGGATCAGCAACCGCTTTTTGGCGGCAAAGGAGCTTGGCCCTGGCGAAGAGGTCTGGATTATGGATCGCCCGGAGGCGGATGCCGATGGCGAGCCGTATGCTTATCGCACCGTTCCGCTGGGCATCGACGATAAAATACTGGCGCAGGGCGTCTCGGAGGTGAGCGAATACTACAAAGTGTTCATCAGTACCCAGGAGATCAGCACCGACAGTTTTGTGCAGAAGGCCTTGGCTATGGACGAAAACTGGAAAGGAACGCATAAGGGCGGCAGAGATGCCGCCAAGCGGCCCGCGCGCCACGATTGGCGGGTTGTAGACCTTTCCATGACCATCTCCAGGCCGGGCGCAGCTACCAAAGTGAAGGGTGGCGGGCAACCCGCCAAAGTAGGCGACGCCCTCAAACTGCAACTGCCGGCGGGTTGTGAGGCTACGGCCACGCTCAATGCTCGTGCGGCCGCTGCCCGCAACTTAGGCAACGACCGCCTGCCGGACACGATTCCCGGATGGACCCTCCGCAGCTTGGGCGACGGCTTAGCCAATGCCTCGCCGCCGGCTGTGCTGGAGCTTTTTGAGGTGTCGGGCCGCGACTTGGTTAGCGCCGTCCATCCTGCCCTGGTTTGGATGGAAACGCCGCCGACGCCGGGCGAACTGTTTGTACCTGTGGCTTATGACGAGGCTACGGGCTTGTTTTATCCGATAGGGGCCA
>CAYOTJ010000365.1:0-4543 GCA_964406855.1 uncultured Saprospiraceae bacterium | reverse complement strand
CCAACGACATTGGTGAAAGCCCAGCGCCCAAGGCGGCGGCAGTTCCGGCACGCCGGTAAGCAGATGGTATTGGCGGGCTACATCCTCGAGCTTAGGCCCGAACATAAAGAAGAAATCCATCTCGCCTCCATCGGCCCACATACGGGTAATGCCGTCGTTTTGGGTATCGAAATCGAAGTGGGTACGCCAGGTATTGTTGAAGAACAGTCCGTAACCCATACCCTCATGTAAGCCGTAATAAAAGGGAATGGCCCGGTACAGCGGATCTGATTGAGGACCAAAACCAAAAGCATCAGTAGCCCACATTTGCAGATAACGGCCACGAATGTTGAGCGGGCAGGATTTATCGCCTAAGCCCAGATAAGCTTCGCCGGGTTGAGCCGTCCAACTCATGCGCAACTGTTCGACGCCTTTTTTTATGGTTTCGCGAGCCATGAACGGCGCAGCATCGGCCAACACAACCTTGCCGCTTTGGTTGTCGGTAAGCGCCAGTCGCAGGTCGGCGCGGGCAATGGTACAAGTAAGCGCGGCCGTAGCGATGCGCCAGCCTGCTTCGGTTTCTGCCAGATCAGCAAGCCCGGCAGCCGGCTGCGGCTCCTGCGCCAGCGCATAGGAAGGCCCCTTTTTAAAATCCCATAACGCATAGCGGAAACGCCACACCCGATCGCTCAACACATCAATGCGCAGGTAGATGGGCGTTTCTTTAGCTGCCACCGAGGTAAATACATAGACGCCGGCCTCCGGGCTCGCTGCGCTACTACAAACGCCCGGCTGATAAACCGTATACACATCGGGATAGCGGGAAGTGGGCTTGGTGCCGGGTTCGGCTGCCAGATGGGTAGCCGGTTCGTAAGCCGGCAAGCGGGATGTTTTGCTTTTCATGCCCTCGTTGAGATTTATAATCGCGTTAATTGTTGGCCCGATGGAATAATCCGCCTTCGGATCTATACAAAATGTGAAGCGTCAAAGATAGTTTTTTCCGTTTCAAGGCGTACTGTTTCGCGTTTTTTATCCGACCAGTGGTAATGAGCTGAAAAAGCATCAATGATCGCCCCCATGTACGGTCGGGTAGCCGGCAGGTCGAAGTACAACCGGCCGCTACGCCGCTCTATCCAGTCGAGGGGATGGCAGGCCTGTTCGTGCCGTATCGCAAAGCGCACCTCTGCCAAAATCAGTTCCCGTTCCGCTTCGCATTCAGGCTGCTCCTCAAAGTAGGACAGTACCATCTCTGCCTGACGGCCGTAATTGCACACCAGATAGGCTGCCCGACAAGTAGGAATGCCCAGCATGGCCAGCCTCCCACTGAGCTCTATTTCATAGTCTGCCACAGCGCGGGCATTGGTAAAAATGCCGCCACACAAGGGGATACGACGGGTTTGCGAACGCAGCATTCTCCTTCCCAGCCGAACGGCAACGCGGTTTACGACGCGTTCAGCCATGCGGCGATAGCCTGTGAGTTTTCCGCCTGCAATAGAGATCAGGCCGGAATGAGATTCAAACAACTCATCCCGGCGCGACATTTCTGAAGCTGATTTTTCCGGCTCATAAATTAACGGGCGGAGGCCGGCCCAGCTCGACTCCACATCCTCAATATTGAGTGAAATACCGGGGAAAACGGCATTTACAGCGCCTAATAGATAGTCTGCATCTGCCCGGTTTACGTGTACCGTCTCCGGAGGCTCGCTATAGGGTGTGTCCGTGGTGCCGAAGTAAGTAGCTCTGCCTCTGGGTATGGCAAAGATCATTCTGCCATCGGGCGCATCGAAGTACACAGCTTGTCGGATGGGGAATCGCCCGTGGTCGACAACCAGATGAACGCCCTTCGATAAAAACAACCGCTTACCGGTAAGCGATTGATCGAGGCTCCTCAGCTCATCTACCCAGGGACCTGCAGCACTAACGACCACCTGGCCCTCAACTGCCCGCTCCGGGGCGGAAACATCCCATTCGTCCTGAAATTTGACTCCTTTTATCTTTCTCTCCTCTCCGTACAGGAGTCCTGTTACCCGTGCGTAGTTTAGACAAATGGCGCCATAGGAAGCAGCCGTTTTAACCAATTCCACGGTGAGACGGGCGTCGTCTGTGCGGTATTCTGCATAATAGCCCCCGCCAATTACTACATCAGGCGCAAGCAGAGGCTCCAGGTTGCAGGTTGTTGTTTTTGACAGCATCTGCCTTCGGTCGTCATCTTTCACTCCAGCCAGCCAATCGTATACCCAAAGGCCAAACGAAGTGGCCCAATAGCCGTAAGCACCGTTTTTTACCAGCGGCAGCAACATTTTTTCCGGTTTCACTAAGTGAGGCGCCAACCGATGTACGATGGCGCGCTCCTGCCCCACCTCGCGCACCAAGCCAAACTCCAACTGCTTGAGATAGCGAAGCCCGCCGTGGATGAGCTTAGTCGATTTGCTGCTGGTACCCGAGGCATAGTCGCCTTTCTCCAACAAAGCGGTACGCAGCCCCCGTGCAGCAGCGTCAAGAGCAATACCGGCGCCCGTAACGCCGCCGCCGATCACAATTAGGTCAAAAGGCTGCGAGCTGGTCAGTTGGCAGATGATTTCTTCCCGGGTAAGCATACGCGCAGGTTGCTTTTTTATTAAACACGCTCAAAAACAGCGTTTTCCATATCTTTTAGAGCCGGAATGGCTTCATAGTTGGTAAGATCGTGCATAGATGGCACTATGCTGACGTAGTTGTGCTCCAGCGCCCACACATCGGTATCCTCCCCTTTATCGTCATTGACAAACTTGCCTGTGAGCCAATAATATTTCTGTCCCCGCGGGTCTTTGGCTTCCACAAACTCCTCTTCCCAGCGGGCGTCGGCCTGTCGGCAGATGCGAATGCCGGCTATGGGCCGTTCAGATTTGCGGGGAATATTGACGTTGAGTAAGCTACCTTTGGCTAAGCCGTGCGCAAGCACATGCTGCATGATCTGGCGGAGGTAGGGTTTGGCATGGCTAAAATCAGCCTCATGGGAGTAGTCGAGTAAAGAAAAACCGATACTGGGCACGCCTTCTAACGAAGCTTCCATGGCCGCCGAAAGCGTGCCGGAGTAAATGATGTTGATGGAGGCATTGCTGCCGTGGTTGACCCCCGATACGCACAGGGCAATCTCCCGGTCTTTGAGCAGTACATTTTTGGCCAACTTCACGCAGTCGACGGGGGTGCCGCTGCATTCGTAAGCAGCTATGTCGTCAAAGATGCGGCTTTCGTGCAGGCGCAGTGGGTCGTGGATGGTAATGGCATGACCCATACCCGACTGGGGTGAATCGGGGGCAACGACAACAACCTCGCCCAATTCGCGGGCAACTTCCACCAGCGCGCGGATACCCGGCGCCGTGATGCCGTCGTCAGTCGCGACCAAAATCAGTGGCTTTTTCATAAGTTCAGTTTTACGCTTTCTTTTTAAACATCAGAAGTATGCACAACGCCAACAGGCGGGCATTTCGTTTCCATTTGGCCCCTTAAAGGTACGATGCGCTACCCCACTTCGCCGCCCCTGAAAAAAAATTAATGCGCTAAAGATTGCCTATTGCCATTTCTGCCCTTATTTTTGGGGCCATAATAACCAACTATGCTTATTTGCATTCAAAACAATTGGTGGCGTTACGACATCCGACACTCCGGGTGACGAAGCGGCCATTGTCTTTGTTTTATGCAGCACAACAATCGGCCCGCCGGAGCACCCGGCGGGCCGATTGTCATTTTACCGTACCTCAAAAAATGGTGTCATGCCAAACATTCAAATCGACGAACGAGGATACTACGGCGCCTTTGGCGGCGCCTACATCCCCGAGATGCTGTATCCCAATGTTGCCGAACTCCAGGCGAATTACTTAGACATCAGTCAAAGCCCTGATTTTCAGCGGCAATTTCACCGACTGCTGCGCGACTATGTGGGTCGGCCCACGCCGCTATACTTAGCCCAACGGCTTAGCGAGCGCTACGGCGCCGCCATCTACCTCAAACGCGAAGACCTCTGCCATACCGGCGCCCATAAAATCAACAATACCATAGGGCAAATCCTCCTGGCCCAGCGCTTAGGCAAAAAACGCATCATTGCCGAAACCGGCGCCGGCCAACACGGCGTGGCCACCGCTACGGTATGTGCGCTCATGGGATTGGAATGCATCGTATACATGGGCGCCGTCGACATCCGGCGGCAGGCCCCCAACGTGGCGCGCATGCGCATGCTGGGCGCAGAAGTGCGACCCGCCACCAGCGGCAGCCAAACCCTCAAAGACGCCACTAATGAAGCCATCCGCGACTGGATCAACAACCCCGCCGACACCCACTACATCATCGGCTCGGTAGTAGGCCCCCACCCCTACCCCGATATGGTAGCCCGTTTCCAGTCGGTCATCAGCGAAGAAATGCGCGCCCAACTGCAGGAGCATACCGGCCGCGACTACCCCGACGCCATCGTAGCCTGCGTAGGCGGAGGCAGCAAGGCTGCCGGAGCTTTTTACCAGTTCCTCAACGAAGAGCAGGTGCGCCTGATCGCCGTAGAAGCCGCCGGAGAGGGCATCCATAGCGGTAAGTC
>CAYOTJ010000364.1:478-4570 GCA_964406855.1 uncultured Saprospiraceae bacterium | reverse complement strand
GCCGAAAAAATAGCGGCGTCCATTTTTCACTCATCCTGACTTGGAGAACTATAGGAAGGCTAGCGACCCAAATTCAGGTCTTGAGCGCGACCCCGAGCAGCCTGTTGCAGCCAACCGACGAGCTCTTCTACCTCATTGGAGACATCGGGCGGCGCGCCCAACCAGGCGCCTGCCTGCCGGTATAAGACTGAGGGCGACCGGCCGGCCTCCCGCCAGGCGCGGAGCGAGCCGGCGCCTTTGGACTTTGACATTTTTTCCCCGTTCGCCTCCGTTAGCAGCCCGTGGTGCACAAAGCGTATGTGGTCAAAGTCGGCCAGCCCCAGTTGGCGGGCCAAAAAAAGCTGGGCGGCCGTTGAAGGCAGCAGGTCGATGCCGCGCACAATGGCATTGACCCCGAAGTACAAATCATCAACTACGGAGGCAACCTGATAAGCCGGAAGGCCATTTTTTTGTTTCACGATAAAATCGCCCATTTGGGCGGCATCCAGGAGCAGCTCTCCCCCACCCCAGGTGGCGCAGCTCAGTTCGGCGCCGCCTTTGGGCATGCGCATTCGCCAGGCAGTTTCAGGATGGTCGAGCGGGAGGCCCGCCTCCCGGCAGGTACCCGGATATAGCCCCCCGGGCCCGGCCAGCCGCGCTACATCGGCGCGCGAACAGACGCAGGCATAGCATTTGCGGGCATCGGCAAGACGGGCCAGCGCCTGATGATAAAGATCGAGCCGACGATGCTGCGACCATCGGCTGAAAAAATCTTCCGGCCCGGAAGGGCCTTCATCGTAGTCGATGCCCAGCCACTCAAGGGTATAGAAGATGTCTTCCACATATTCTTCGCGGCGGCGGCCCTCGTCGAGGTCGTCGATGCGCAACAATATGCGCCCCCGGGCCGCGCGGGCGAGCACCCAGGTAAATACAAAAGAAAGCCCGTTGCCCGGGTGTAGCAGGCCGCTGGGCGTGGGTGCCAGTCGCGTTTTCAGGCTATCTGTCATGACGTTATTGGCTGAATAATCCTTCCCCAGCGCACGATGATGGTTTCTATCATCTGGGGGGTTATGGGTTTGGCCACATAATCATCCATGCCGCTGTTGAGGCAGACGTCTTTGTCGCCGGCCATGGCCATAGCCGGCATGGCTATGATGCGGGGCTTGGGCAGGGTGTTTTGTGTTGCATACGCCCGAATGGATCGGGTAGCTTCCAAGCCATCCATCTCCGGCATTTGAACATCCATAAAAATGAGGTCGAAATGTTGCTCCTGGCAGGCCTTTACCGCTTCTAAGCCGTTGACGGCCAGACGGGGTTCGTAGCCTTGCAAACGAAGTATGGTTTGCAGCAGTTGGAGGTTGATGCGATTATCTTCCACGACCAGCACCTGAAGGGGGTGCACACGCGCCAACCATTCGGCGTCTGGCGCTTCTTTGCGTATGGCCGAGGCGTCGGCAAAAGACGTTGAGCCTCCGTCAAGTCGGAAAGGCAGGCGCACAATAAAGGTAGACCCCAAGCCGCGTTCGCTTTCTATATTGATGCTGCCGCCCATAAGCAGGGCCAGCCGATTGGAAATAGATAAACCCAGCCCTGTGCCGCCATATTCTCGAAAAACGCTGGAATCGGCCTGAGCAAAGGGCTGAAACAGGCGTTTTTGCTGCGTGGAAGATATACCAATGCCCGTGTCTCTCACTTGAAAGGCGATATGAACTTCGTTGACGTCTGCATGCTCCTGGCGCACGCTCAGCACAACCCCGCCCTCATGGGTAAACTTGATGGCATTGCCTACCAGATTGAGCAGTATTTGGCGCAAACGCACCGAATCGCCGATGACGTCGGGCGGCAGGTTCGACTCCAATTGAAGATAAAGGTATAGTCCTTTTTCGGCCGCTCTTGAGCGCAAGAGGTCTGTCACTTCACGCAGCACCTCGCCAGGAGAGAACGGATGTTCTTCCAGCTCTATGCGATCGGCCTCAACCTTTGACCAGTCGAGGACGTCATTGATGACACTGATTAGGTTTTCGCCACTGGCGCGAATGGTTTCCACATACCGGCGTTGTTCGTCGCTGAGATTGGTGCGGGCCAGTACGCCCGTCATGCCGATGACCCCGTTCATGGGGGTTCGCAATTCGTGGCTCATGCGCGCCAAAAACTCCGATTTAGCGCGATTGCCCGCCTCGGCTTCCTGGGCCATAAAGTTGAAGGAACTGGCAAACTCTCTAATAAAATGGATGCCCTGAAAGATGAGGAAGCCCAAGTACAACAGCATAACCACAAAAGAACTATCTACCCACCACCCGGACGCATCGCCCAGCGCCGATACAAACATAATCATCAGCGAAGTCAGGGAGAGGGCCGGAAAAATCATTTTTACGCCCTTGTGCCAGAGCGCGTTGGCCATGACCCATTTGCCATAAATGATGCTCAGGAAGCTTACCGCCAGCCATAGGGGCATAAAAGCCGTAAACCATCGCGAGGGCAATACCACTACGGTAGTGGCCAGCAACAACAGTACAGCCACAGCCACACGGGTAATGCCTTTGCTCTGATAGGCCGGCAGCATGTGGTACATAAACAACCAAAATAAGGCCACGCTGAGATAAGCCGAAAGGTACTCCAACCGTATGGAGACAAACCACGGCAACCAGCCAGCCAGCCCATGCAGGGGGTAATCTTCGGCCCCAATGAGGTAGTAGCTGTGTACCAGACAGAAGATGGCAAACCAAAAGGCGGCCAGGTCCTGCCGCTTACCCGCAAAAAACACCCCCAACAGCAGCAGTCCGCATACCACGAAACTGCCAAAAAGCGTAAACGCCAAGGCTTCGTCGCGGGTTTTCAAAGCCAACAGCATTTCGGGGTTACCCAAGGCTAAGGGCTCGCCTATCCCTCCTTTTACATGGTGAAAATTAGATACCTGCAATACGAGTTCCAGCGTATCCCGCTCTGATTGAACTACCTTGACCGCAGGAAGCCAGTAAGGCCTGCTGGATTGCCTGCTTACGCCCGGCGTTCCGTTACGGGCTACCTCCCGGCCATTTACCCAAAGGCGATAAGCGCTAAACACATCGGGTATGCGCAATGCCAGCGGACCTTTGTGCCAGTCGTTGAATGTAACCTGAAGGTAGTAAGTACCATATCCCTGTGAAGACAGGGGCTCGCCCGTGCGCGAATCCGACTGTCGGTTCCATATAACCGGCACCTGTATGTAGCCCGGTTCGGGCAGCGAAGCGGGGCTGCTTAGGTCGGCAGGCGTAAGCAGCTTATCTTTGTAAAATATCCATTCCCCATTGAGTTCTATGGGCCGCGCCAGCATCCGCGGGTAGTCGATGGTTACCTTTCCTTTAACGACAATCGGAAACATATAACCCGGCGATGCCTGAACCATACAGGCCGCCAATAGTAAAAGGGATGTTATTAACCATAAGGGGCAATGCTTCATCATTTCAATGCGATATACGACGGTACAGGATACGACTGCACCAAAGATAGCCACTCTTGCTTAAATAACAAAAATGATTGTGTGTAAATCTTATCAAAATGATTCTTTAACATCCATTTTTTTCAGCCCCTCCATAGGGGGCATTGCAAAACTTTGTGTCTTTAAGGAAAGGCTTGTTACTTTTCTGCTTTATCTGCGTTTGGGAAAATAACAGCCAATTGTTAATGAACTCCTAAAAGCGCCTTACCTTTTTCCGGCCTGCTATTTGGTATCCGTAAAAAAGAAAACAAACCCTGAATTTTTAGCATGGACGCGCTCCGTGTTCACAAGCGCAAGGCAACTCACACAATGATCAGACGATCCCGGCAAGGGGGAATTTAGCCGGGTGAAGCGCTATGTTTTCGCAACGTTATGGCCACTGTACATGGCCCTGGCGTAGTCATACTTTTGTCTGGGGGTCACTCAATTGACCTTACCGGAAGGGACATCCTTTTTTACCTCAAAAAACCAAAACTCATGCGTATCGTACAACCGACCAAACGACTTGTAACTTTTACTCTTTTTCTCTTTTCTCTTGCGCTCTCTCTCCCTTTATTGGCGCAGGAAGCCAGGCCTTCTGCCGGCAGCGGCGACAAGCGAATGCCCCTGCAAAAGTGGGAATTTCGCGCAGGCGT
>CAYOTJ010000364.1:0-468 GCA_964406855.1 uncultured Saprospiraceae bacterium | reverse complement strand
CCATCTGGTGGAAGTACGCGCCCGCCTGCACTCATCCTTTAGCCTGGGCTTCATGGCCGGCCGCAGTGTCAGCAGCGCCAAGCGCGCTACGGTAGGGCAACCCAACACATTTACAGAATACCAAAACGACTTTACCTCGCTGGGCCTGCGCCTGGCGGTTCACTCTTCCTACCGGCAAAAATTAGAAGCCTATGGCGGCATGACGCTGGGCTATGGTATCTCCAACGTAAAGGAAATTCGCGAGCCCGGCGAAGTAGTAGAGCCTCGCGGGGGGCCCAGCTTTACGCCTAAGGGCGCTCAGGCCCGCAACGGCATGTTTGTAACCGCCTTTGTAGGCGCCAACTATAAACTTGGCCGGCGGGTAGGCGTATTCGGAGAACTTGGCTTCGGTATTGCCATCGCCTCCGCCGGCATTAGTTACCGGATGTAAAACCGAGGCTGGGGCGTGCCCCCCGGCCCCCGTTGGCG
>CAYOTJ010000363.1:0-4571 GCA_964406855.1 uncultured Saprospiraceae bacterium | reverse complement strand
ATAGCCTCCCAGCAGGGCCTCTTGGCTCAGATAGTCGATGGCCGCCTGGGTTACCGGGGCCGGCGGCAGGCTGCTGCCGGCGTTGTTGAGGTGGGCCACCCGGGCGCAGCCTGGCGTGTCGGCCCGCCATTGGGCCTGCAATGGATGAATCATGGCATTGGTATTGTAGTTCTCCATGCGCATGGAGAACTATAGTGGGCTACAGCGGGGCTTCAACCAGGCCTGTTCGTCGGGCGAAAGCCTCGGCGACAACTCCTCCCACACGCGCTGATGGTAGTCGTTGAGCCATCGCGCCTCCTGTTCGGCGAGCAGCTCGGGCATGATGAGGTTTTTATCAATGGGAAAAAGGCTCAGCGTTTCAAAGCGCAGGAAACGGCCATAAGCTGTGGCGCTGTCTTCTACGCAAAGGATGAGGTTTTCAATTCGGATTCCATATTCTCCGTCTATATACAGGCCGGGTTCATTGCTGGTGAGCATCCCCGGCGCCAGAGCTACCTGAGCCGAAGCCGCCGCCGCGCTGGCGCCAATGCGCTGCGGGCCTTCGTGCACACACAGGAAAAAGCCCACTCCGTGGCCGGTACCGTGGCCAAAGTTGAGCCCCTGCTCCCAAAGCGGAACGCGGGCTAAAGTATCCAATTGCACCCCCGAGGTACCCTCCGGGAAACGAGCTGAAGCCAGTGCAATATGCCCTTTGAGCACTAAAGTGAAGTGGCGCTTCTGCGTAGGCGTGGGCTCACCTAAGGCCGTGGTGCGCGTGATGTCGGTGGTACCTTGGAGGTATTGGCCGCCCGAGTCGAGCAGCAACAGTCCTTCGGGTTTCAGCTCGGCACACTGCCCGTGTTCGGGCTTATAATGGATGATGGCGCCGTTGGGGCCATAACCTACGATGGCGCTGAAGCTATCGCCATAAAAATCGCCTTGTTCGCCCCGGAAGGCATGCAGTTGGTCGGCTACCCGGGCTTCGTTTAGTGGGCGCTGCCCCAACTCCGCCTCTATCCATCGGTACAGACGTAGTAGTGCCACGCCGTCTTTGCGCATGGCCTCGCGTAGATGGCGTATTTCTGTGGCGTTTTTAATACCTTTCATATCGGGCAGTGGGGAGGCGCACTCGCGGGCACGAACGCTCCCCAGCGCTTCGTACAGGCGCACGCTGATGGAGGCAGGGTCTACTCCCACTACGGTTTCTTCAGGCAGGGCATCAAGCCATTGACCCAGGCCATCGTAGGGGGCCAGCGTCACCTGATCAAAGGCGAGGCCGTCGGCCAGATCGTCGGCAATGCGCTCTTCGCCCACCCACCACCAGGCTTGCCGGCGGCCTATCACCAAAAAACTCAGGCAAACGGGGTTGCAGTCCACATCGGCGGCCCGTATGTTCAGCGCCCAGGCAATATCATCGAGGGTCGTCACCACAAAATAGTCTAAGCCCTGCTGCTCCAGGTATCTGCGCACGCCGGCCAGTTTGTCGCGCCGGCTCTGGCCTGCATAATGCTCGGGGAACTCAAACACCTCCGACTGTGGACGGGGCGGCCTGTCGGGCCAGATGCCATCTGCCAGATCGTAGCGGGTATCTACCTGCGTCCCTCGGGCGCCCAACTTTCGGCGCAGGCTCCGGATAGCTGCCAGCGACAATACGGCTCCGTCTACGCTGAGGGTAGCGCCCTCGGGCAGGTTTTCGGCCAGCCAGTCAAGATGCTCAGGCGTATGCGGCACTTTCAGTTTGTGCAATGTAATGCCGCTGTCTTTCAGTTGTTGCCCGGCCTGCAGGAAGTAGCGCGCATCCGTCCAGAGCCCGGCATGATCAGGCGTTACCACCAGTACGCCGGCCGAGCCGGTAAAGCCCGACAGCCAGGCGCGGGTTTGCCAGTGGTCGGGCAGGTACTCACTTTGGTGGGGGTCGGAGCTGACGATCAGGCAGGCGTCGACATGGCGCTCGGCCATGGCTTGGCGCAGCGCAGCAATGCGGCTGGATATGGCTGTGGACATAGTTGTGCAAAATTTGAATCCCTAAAGATAACTCATTCCCTGGGCACGGCTCATAATTTGAGTACGCATTGTTTCGAGGGCACGGGCCTCTGCGGCATGGCTGCGGCGCCAGCGCCGATAGCGCCACCCGGCCCAACGGGGCCCGGCCCAACGGCCGTATTGCCAAGCTACCCAACCGCTTAGGGGTAGCGAGAGCAGATACCACAACGGCCCATACCCATCGAGCAACAAGCCGGCTAATGTATATTGCAGGCCGTAACCCAGGGGAAAAAAAATCAAGCCGGCCATCACCTTCACTGTACTGGCGTAGGTAGGATAGAGTTGTAGCCTACACCATATATAGCGTGGAATTTGATAGGCCGCCAGGTGGTTGAGCCAGCCATAGGCGGCGGGCAGGGCGCCTATCCACACCATCGCCGACCACAGGCCCAGGTTCCGCGCGGCAATGCCCTGATCGGTAAGCCCTACCGCCCGAAAGCGCTGGTAGTAGACATCGAGCTGCCGCCACAGGGCGGCATACGCCTCGGGTTGTTGCTGTTGCATGGTCTGGAGCCGTTCCAGCAGCGCCCGCGAACGTTCCAGCGAGGCCGGCGCTGTCAAGCGTTGATCGTGGTGTGCGAGCTCCTCTAAGCGGTGCAAAAAGCGATCCTGGTCGTCGTCGTCACAATGCAGGTATACCAAGCTGCGCAGGGCCGCTTCCAAGGCATCGGTGAGGTCGCGGGCCGCCTGTACGGGGTCTTGCTCGTAGGCCTTCCGCCAGTCGGCTACCCGTATGGGCCGGCCTACTTCCATCACTAAGCCCTCGCCACAGCGGCGGGCGCGGGTGTAGTTGAGCCCTACCGGCAGTATGGTCACGCCCAGCTCAAATGCTTTTCCTGCCTCTGCGCCCAACCCAATGCGGGCCGTGCCGGTGCGCAGTTCGTGCAGTCGGCGCAGGGTCATGCTGCCGCCTTCAGGCGCTATGAAGATGTTGCCGCCCTGCCTGAGGTGGGCATAACTTTTTTCAAAGCTGTCTTCATTGCTGATCACCTGCCTGCCCGTATCATCGGAAGATCGCTTAATGGGTATACACCACAGCAGGGTAAACAGCCAGTTGGTGAAGGCATATTTAAAAACGCCGGCATTGGCTAAGAAATACACCATACGATTGGCCCGGGCCACTACGTGCAGCGGATCGAGCAGGGTGTTGGGGTGATTGCTCACCAACAGGGTTGGCCCGGTAAGCCGCAACCGGTCGCGGTTCAGCACCCGGGTGTCGGGGTAGTAAATCCGCACGCAAACGCGCACGAGCCATTTGAGGAAAAAGTACAGTAATTTCAACACGGACAAAGGCTGTTTGCGGACAAAAATAGCGTTTTGCCCCGGCTAAACAAATTGCCTTGAGCAGGTGTTGAATTTTCAACGACGCCCAAGGGAGGACATTTCCCCCGTTGCGCTTATTTTTGTACCGCATATCTTGTTTGTCAAATTTTATAAATCGAGTTATCATGGCTTTTCAACTTCCCGAACTTCCTTACGCTTACGATGCATTGGAGCCTTACATCGATGCGCGTACGATGGAAATTCACCATACCAAGCACCACGCTGCCTACACCAATAACCTCAATGCGGCCATCGCCGGTACCGAGCTCGAAGGCAAAAGCATCGAGGACATTCTCGCCAACATCTCTCAGCACTCACCCGCTGTGCGCAACAACGGCGGCGGATACTACAACCACAACCTCTTCTGGGAGATCATGTCGCCCGTAGGCGGCGGCGAGCCCAGCGCCCGCATGAACATCGACAAGGCCATTGAGCGCGACTTCGGCTCCTTCGACGAGTTCAAAAAGCAGTTCACTCAGGCGGCCATGACCCGCTTCGGCTCAGGTTGGGCATGGCTCTGCGTTGATGCCGACGACCACCTCTTCGTCACGTCTACGCCCAACCAGGACAACCCCCTCATGGATGTAGCCGACAAGCAAGGCGCCCCCATCCTCGGCCTCGACGTATGGGAGCACGCCTACTACCTCAACTACCAGAATCGCCGCCCCGACTATGTGGAGGCCTTCTTCAGCATCATCAACTGGCACGAGGTTACCAAGCGTTTTAACGACGCCAACCCCGGCCGCTCCAACTTTTAATGTTGTCCTTTCCCTGAAAGGCATCGGCCATGGTGCGGGACGCCCCCGGGCGCTCCCGCACCACTGTATTTATAGTTGTCCAAGCCAAGATTTGTGCATCTTGACTTGGACAACTATATACTTTACCGATTATGTAACCGGAAGCCATGCTCAAAGTGCTGCTCATAGAAGACGAAGCCAAAGCCGTGATGTCGCTCAAAAAAGGCTTAGAAGACTATCAGATCGAAGTCGACTATGCCCTTGACGGCCGCGCAGGCTACGCCTTAGCCTTACAAAAGGCCTATGATGTGATCATTTCCGACATCGTCATGCCCCATATGACGGGCGCCGAGGTCGTCAGTCGGCTTCGCGCCAAAGGCGTCAACACCCCCATACTGCTACTTACTGCCTTGGGCGCCACCGAAGATAAAGTACGAGGCTTAGAAAACGGCGCCGACGACTACCTCGTCAAGCCCTTTGAATTCCGCG
>CAYOTJ010000362.1:3037-4603 GCA_964406855.1 uncultured Saprospiraceae bacterium | reverse complement strand
GACCTTTAGCCAGGGGCGGCGGGTGGGTATGCGGCTGAAATCTACATCGGGGGCTAAGTACCACTGCCGGTAGCGCGGATATTGGGCCTCCGGCAGTACGAAGGTGTTGCCCGCCTCGTCGGTCCAGGTGTTTTCAAAGCCGCCATAGAGGTTGGCGGCCCCATGCCCCACCGATATGTTGAGCCATGCGGGCCAGGGGCCCCGGGGCGCCAGGGCCTTGAGGTTGGCGCTGGCCCAGATGGTCATGGTGTTGTAGTCTTTGAGGATGCGTTCGGCGACCGATACGCCGTGGAGCTCGCCGCCCCTGACGTTGAGGGGGATGGTGGCCTCGCTGTTGGCGGCTTGCAGCAGGGTGGTGGGGTAGGCGGCCATGTTGACTGAGAGTTTGAGGATGATGCGCTGCTCGGCCCAGAGGGCGTCTTGGGCTACAAATAGGCCTGCCCCGAGGCTGTTGGCGGCCATGTCGTACCAGGAGAAGCCCCAGTTGGCCGAAAAACCGTCCATCACTTCGACGGTTGTTTGCAGGAATGTACTCACGAGGGCTGCGGTCCTGCGCGACTGCCGTAGTGTGAAGCTTATACAGCGTGTGCCGCCGTATATGGTTCCTGCTTGAGAGTAGGTAGTGAGGAAGTGCCCCAGTTTGTCCATTTGGAGCCACTCATGGCTGTCGTCGAAGGTGCGGAAGTTGACGAGGTCGTAGTTTTTGTACCAGGCCTGGTAGAGGCCGTAGGCGGCGGCGGAGTAGGTAGCCGCTCCGCCAATGGCCACGGGCCAGAACCGGCGCGCTGAAAAGCTGTCGGCCGGCATTGTCCAGGAGGATCGGGGCCGGGGTGCGCTCAGTGGGGCGGCGGTCGTATCTGTCTGTGCTGCCGCCAATTGGGCAGCCAGCCAAAGCGACAGGCATAACAGGAGTGTTTTCATGGCTGTGAGGGGTTGGGGGGCGGGCTATGCCCATTTGCCGGCAGCTAAGGTACGGTTAATGAGTTGCTTGAAAAATAATCTGCCTTTTTTCTTGTGTGGTATTGGCAAAAAAATTACCTTTGCGCCCTATTATTGAGAATCGAAATCCGACACGGTCATGAAAAAAGATATTCATCCGGAAAATTATCGGACAGTCATATTTAAGGACTTTTCCGTTGACGAAGCCTGGTTGGGTCGCTCTTGCGCCAACACCAAGGAAACCATCGTATGGGAAGACGGCCAGGAGTACCCGCTGATCAAGCTGGAGATCTCCAGCTTTTCGCACCCGTTCTTCACTGGCAAGATGAAGTTTGTGGATACGGCTGGTCGTATCGACAAGTTCAACAAGAAATTTGCCAATTCCCGCTACGGCAAGAAATAATTCCGGCGCCCGGTTACGGCACGCAGAAAGTCCCCTTCATTGTTTTGATCGGGACTTTTTTGCTATGATAGCCTCTAACCACTACCCTTCCACCACCCGCAATCTGCTCGGCCATGAACGTCATCCTTTTTGACAATGAGATTCGGGAGCAACTGCTTCCGCTCACTTACCTCAAGCCGGTTTGCGAGCTGCGCTTGGGCGTGCTCACCATTCGCGAAAAATGG
>CAYOTJ010000362.1:0-3027 GCA_964406855.1 uncultured Saprospiraceae bacterium | reverse complement strand
GCCAAGCTTTCCGGGGAGCAGGTGGAGCGGATGATCCGGGACGAGGAGATTGGCGACGAGCTGCGCGTTTTTCCCCTTGAGGGCGAAGAGCTGCTGAAGATCAACCGGGTGTACGACCTTTTTCGCCTCAACAAACAGGCCTTGGAGAACGACTTCGAGCTGCTCACCCGCAACCGCGTCTCTGCCGAGCTTTCGGCCACCAATCGGGTCATCGGCCCACGGGAGCGCATTTTCTTAGAGCCCGGGGCCAGCGTGGAGTGCAGCACTTTCAACCTCAACGACGGCCCGGTATACATCGGCAAAGACGCGCTGGTGATGGAGGGCTGCTTGGTGCGGGGCGGCTTGGCTATGGGCGAGGGGTCGGTGCTCAAAATGGGCGCCAAAATATACGGCCCCACTACCTTGGGCGAGTATTGCAAGGTAGGCGGGGAGGTCAACAACGTGGTCTTTCAGTCGTACTCCAACAAAAGCCACGAAGGCTACCTCGGCAACTCCGTCATCGGCGAATGGTGCAACATAGGCGCCGATACGAATGCCTCCAACCTCAAAAATACTTACGAAGAGGTGCGCCTCTGGAACTACGTGGAGCAGCGCTTTGCGCCCACGGGGCTGCAATTCTGCGGTCTTATCATGGGCGATCATTCCAAGTGCGGGATCAACACCATGTTCAACACCGGCACGGTGGTGGGCATCTGCGCCAACATCTTCGGCACGGGCTTTCCGCGGCAGTTTATCCCTTCCTTTGCGTGGGGCGGCCCGCAGGGGTTCACTACCTTCCGTGCTGAAAAGGCCTTCGACGCCATAGAACGGGTGATGGACCGCCGGGGTCAGTCGCTGAGCGTACAGGATCGCCTCATTCTGTTGCGCGTCTTCGAGGACACGGCCCGCTACCGGAGCTGGGAGAAGTAGTTGTTGTGCGCAGTTTTATAGGACTTGTTCTGCGGGATGTGTAAGAGGCAGTTAAAAATTACAAAGCCCCTAATGCGTTCCTGATGCCATGTATCATAACCCAAGCCTTACATTATCGCATCCACTATTCTTCGCAAAGAATATGCTCTTTTTCTTTTGAGGTCAAAAAAATTGCCATACCTGGGAGACTAAACCAAACTGTGCTATACTGCCGCTACTACGCCAAGCCCGAATCGCCCAATCAAAGCGCACAAAAACAAGCCCACCTCCGTAGCTCCGGCAAGTGCTTTGATGGGTTGGGCCAGGGGTGGAAGTTTACCCGGAAGAGCGCAGCGAAGACGTGGCGGTATAGGCCGGCTTGGGCTCGGCGCTAAACTGAAGTCATACGCATAGCCGGCCTATAATATTTACCCGGCCGAGCAGCGCGAGGACGTGGGCGGACGACCTTTACCCGGAAGAGCGTAGCGAAGACGCGGCGGCGCCGCGCAACCTGCCCTACGAAGGCAAGCGTTATGCGGCGGGGTTTACCCGAATGCGTAGCGGGCGTGGCCCAAAAAAAACTACCCTAACCGAACTTCCCCGTCTACAAATTGGATGACGCGCAGATCGGCGGCGCGGCGGCCGGCGTCTTCGGCGGCGTTTTCGAGGCGCAGTACGCCGCGGGGGCATACGGCGGCGCATACGCCGCAACCTACGCAGGATGCGCGCACCACGTCTTGGCCGCGTTGGGCGTAGGCGCGCACGTCGATGCCCATTTCGCAGTACGTGGAACAGTTGCCGCAGGAGATGCACTGCCCGCCGTTGACGGTGATGCGGAAGCGGGAGCGCAGGCGTTGCACGAGGCCGAGGTAGGCGGCAAGGGGGCAGCCGAAGCGGCACCATACGCGATTGCCCATGAGGGGGTAGAAGCCGGTACCGACGACGCCGGCGAAGATGGAGCTGATGCTGAAGCCGTAAACGGTGCGCACATCGTAGCTGCTGTAAGCCATGACGGCGCTATCGGTTTGGGTGTAGCCTAACCACTGCCAACCGGCAACTGCGGCCACAATGATGGCAGCTATGCGGTACAGCTTGCCCTGGGGGATGCCGGGGTGGCGGCGGGTTTGCCACCAGCAGATGGCGGCGGCTGCAAGGGCGGCGATGGCTACAATGAGGCCGCGGTGGAGGCTGAGGCGCACCTTGCCGCCGAAGTAGGTGTAGAGTACGAGGCCGGTCATGACGATGGCAAAGGCCAGCACGGCATGGATGAGCCAGCGCTCGATTTGCCAGGCGGGGGTCGACTTGTCGCTGAGCTGGCGGTAAGGGTCGCCGAGGGTTTCGGCTAAGCCGCCGCAGCCGCATACCCATGAGCAGTACCAGCGCTTGCCGTAGAGGTAGGTAAACAGGGGTACGCCCACCAACGCAAGGGCCAAACCCCAGAAGAGCAAAAACAGCCCAAAGCCGCCGGAAGCCATAAGCTTGTCGAGGCGGTACTCGAAGAAGAAGGAGTAGTCGAGGGGCCAGATGTTTTTGAGGTCGACGGCGGGTTGGTGCAGGGCGGCCAATATCTCGGGCAGCGTAAAGGCAAAGACAACCTGGAAGAACACCACGGAGGCGGTGCGCAGCAGGTGGTAGTTGTTGTGGCGGTACTTGACTACCATGCGCAGGCCCATGACCACAATGGCAACGGTATACAGAAAGCCGTAGAGAAACCAGTGGCTGGCCTCGCCGCCGTTGAGCGCCTTACTGACGGGGTCGACGAGAATGACGGCATTGACGAGGTAATGCGGAAAAAAGTAGAGAAAAATATAAAAGCCAATGAGCCATGCGCCGGCGGCTATACCCAGCCAGCCGCGGTGGTGCATGGAGCTGTGGTAGATGCCGTTGTGTTTGATGCCCGGCAGGCTGCGGAAGCCGGGCAGGATATAAAGTAGCGCGCCAAGGATGCCCAAGCCAATGCTGAGGAAAAAGAACAGGCCGCTGCGGTGGCGCATGGGGCCGTCGGCGCCGGCTTTAGCTACGGGAAAGTACAGGCTCTTGATCTGCCAGTCGGGCAGCGGCTTGGCGGCGGCCTGGCCCTCAGCGGGCTTGGGCGCAGCGGCGAGATCGGCCTGAGCCTGGCGCAGGGCGCCGTCGAGG
>CAYOTJ010000361.1:0-4610 GCA_964406855.1 uncultured Saprospiraceae bacterium | reverse complement strand
TGCCGTCGATGGTGGTATTGGCGCCGTTGGCCCAGAATACGTTCGACAGAATCTGAAGTTCGCCGCTCAGCAGTTTTTGGTGGGCGTCGTTGGTACCCGTATTTTTATCCTGAACTTCAATGGCCTTGTTCTTCATCTCCGTCACGATGCTGTTGGCCACTACGCCGGCCGTACCGGCACGAAACAACAGACCGATGGGATTAGAAGCCGGGGAGCCGGCGCCAGAGCCGATATGCGTCCAGTTGTATACGGTAGGATTGGAGTAAGGCGTGCCGTCGTCGGGCGTAGTGCCGTCGAGCTCGCCGCCTGCGTCGGCTACATCGGGGCGCTGGATGGAGAACCAGAACTGGCCTTTGCCCGTATATACTTCGTCCCAGTCGAAGGAATCGTCTTCAGCGAAGGCAACGATGGCGTGCTTGAGGTTAGGAGCGCCGCCAAAGAATTCGATGCCATCGTCGGAGTTGGCGTATACTTCTACATATTCCAGCGTGGTGCCGCTACCTACGGCAGCCAGCGTAAGACCGTTGAGCTCGCTGCCCGAAGCAATCTGGCGACCGCCGTGGCGAATGGATACATAGCGCAGTATGCCCGAGTTGTCGGCGTTGTTGACGCCACCATAAATGCCGCGAGGTTCACCGGTGGGGATACCTTCCAGCGAAGCTTCTGCATTACCATTTTTTTGCGTAACGCCGCTACCCAGCAGGGCCACCCCGCCCCAAAGGGCTACGTCCGACGGACCGAGATCCAGGGGGTCGTTTACGTCATCGGCGTTAGCCGTGAAGATGATGGGCGCCTCGGCTGTGCCTTCGGCGTAAATCTGAGCGCCGCGCGTAATAACCAGCGCAGAGGGATTGCCCAAGTCGGGGCGATCGGTGAATTTCACCACCGTGCCGGCCTGGATGTTCAGCCGACCGCCGGCCTCCAGGAACACCAGACCGTCGAGCAGGTAAACCTTATCGTTGGTCCAGTTGTAGGTCTGGCCGCCCTGAAGGTCGTTGTCGGTGATGTTCACCACCTGTTGACCCCACATTTGACCCACTACCAAAAGGCAAAGGGATAGAAATGCGTAGAATCTTGGAAACATAGATAGAAGTGTTTGATTCTCAAATGCGCTGCAAACTTCGACATGCAGTATAAACTGAGAATTAAAGCCAGATTAAATCTATGTAAACAAGATTCACATTTGTAAACAATGTATTACCCACCCCAAGCAGTTCCGGCATAACCGCCTGCTTTACAGCATCATTCCCCGAAGTTGCGCCGCCACATAATCGACCTCATCGCGGGTATTGAGGTGGCTTAGGGAAAAACGCACCGTCTTGCGATCCGAATCGGGATGCAGGGCTGCGATGACGTGCGAACCGGCATCGGCCCCTGAGCTACAGGCGCTACCCCCGCTGGCGCTGATGCCGGCAATATCGAGGTTAAAGAGCAGTAAATCGGCTTTTTCAGAAGGAGGAAAAGAGGCGCTCAGTATTTTGTAGTGGCCGGTATCGGGGTCTCCGTTGAAAGAGATGCGGGGTACGGCCAAGGTCAACTGCTCGCGCAGGTAATCGCGCAGCGCCTTGATATGGGCGCGCCGGGCTTCCATCTCATCGCAGGCCAACTCAAGGGCACGGGCTAAGCCCAGGATGCCGTAGAGGTTCTCGGTGCCGCCCCGCATGTTGCGTTCCTGAGCGCCCCCGTCGATGTAAGGCCCAATGTTATTTTCGCTATTAATATAAATAAAGCCAACGCCTTTAGGGCCGTGGAATTTATGCGCCGAGCCCGATAAAAAGCTAACCGGGCCGGCCGTCAGGTCAATTGGGTAAAAGCCCATAGTCTGCACCGTATCGGTATGAAACAGCACGCCCTGCTCGCGGCAAAGGGCCGAAATTTCCGCCAGGTTTATCATGGCGCCCATTTCGTTATTGGCGTGCATCAGCGAAACCATCGTTTTCCGATTGCCGGCAGCCAACAACTGGCGCAGATGATCGACGTCTACCCTACCCTGCGCGTCGAGTTTCACGTAATCGACCTGCACCTGATTCCACTTTTCCAAGCTGTCTAAGGAGTGCAATACGCAGTGGTGTTCGGTGCGGGCGCTGATGATGCGCGTTACGCCCAGATCGCGCACAGCGCCTTTGAGGGCCGTATTATTGGCTTCTGTGCCGCCGGAGGTAAAGAATATCTCCCCAATGGAGGCATTTAGGCTACGGGCTACGGCTTTGCGCGCTTGCTCAATGGCGGCTCGCGCCTTGCGCCCTTCGGCATGAATGGAGGAAGGATTGCCAAAATTTTCCCGCATGGCTTCGGCCATTGTCTCGATTACTAAGGGATCGAGAGGCGTGGTGGCGGCATTGTCGAAATATACGCGCATGGTATTGCTTATGGTGTGCTTATGACTTACAGTGAACAGGAAAACCAGTCGCGTACCAACATCTGCTCGGCCTTTCTATGGCTGTGGTGTTCGTACTCGTTGGTGCGCGGCAGGTGTACATAGTCGGCTTTCCAGGCTTGAAAGTTGGCTGCCAGTTCCTCAATGGCATCTAACACATAATCCAGTTCGGCATCTGACATAACCGGATGGATGGACATGCGAATCCAGCCAGGCTTAGTGCTGGTATCCCCATGATCGATGAGACTGGTAATGGATTTGCTATACTCCGGCGTCACGTTCAGCAGATAATGGCCATAGGTACCGGCACAGGAGCAGCCGCCCCTTACCTGCACGCCAAAGCGGTCGTTGAGCAAAGAAACGCCCAAATTATAGTGCAGGTTGTCTATATAAAAAGAAATGACGCCTAATCGATCGCGATGCTGCCCTGCCAGCAGATGCAGGTTGGGTATCCGATCGAGTCTTTGCCAGATGCGCTCCAGCAACTCATGCTCGCGCTCCAGTATTTTTTCTACGCCCATTTGCTCCTTAAGGCGCACAGCCATAGCGGCCCGGATGGTTTGCAGGAAAGCCGGCGTACCGCCGTCTTCGCGGGCCTCAATTTCCTCCACGTACTTGTGTTCTCCCCAGGGGTTCGTCCAGTCTACCGTGCCGCCGCCGGGGTCGTCGGGTACGCGATTTTTGTATAGCGCGGCATCGAAGATGAGCACGCCGCTGGAGCCGGGCCCCCCCAAAAATTTATGAGGAGAAAAATAAATGGCATCCAAATGGCGCAGGGGTTCGCCTTCGGGCCGCATATTGATGTGAATGTAAGGCGCCGAGCAGGCAAAGTCCACAAAACAAAGTCCGCCGGCTCTATGCATTATCTCGGCTACTTCATGGTAGGGCGTCAGCAGGCCCGTTACATTGGAACAGGAAGTAATGGCAGCAATTTTCAACGGCCGGTCGGCATAGCGAGCCAACAGCTCCTTCAGATGCTCCATATCCATGAGGCCGTCGGCGCCGGGCGCAATCACCTCTACATCGGCAATGGTTTCCAGCC
The DNA here is from genome assembly GCA_964406855.1 of uncultured Saprospiraceae bacterium. GTDB lineage: Bacteria > Bacteroidota > Bacteroidia > Chitinophagales > Saprospiraceae > JAUMBM01. The sequence continues at coordinate 1,191 of CAYOTJ010000361.1, read as the reverse complement.
AGGAGGTTTGATTGGAATGATGCTCCATGTGGCTTACCAGCACGATGGGGCGTTCGTTAGGGGCCAGCTTTACCCGTCCTCTGAACTGCTCATGCAGTTTTAGCCCTAAAATGCGCTGAAATTTATTGACAACTCCCGTCATCCCCGAGTGGGAAGCGATGAGCACATCGCTTTCGCGAGCGCCGCAGTGGCGCTTAATCAGGCGCTTCGCTTCATGATAAGCTGCCGTCATGGCGCTGCCCGTCACGGTAGTTTCTGTGTGGGTATTGCCTACGAAGGGGGCTATCTCCTGCTCCATCAGCGCTTCGATGGGCTGATAGAGGCGGCCGCTGGCCGTCCAGTCGGCATATATTAGCGGTTTGATGCCATAAGGCGTCTCAAACGACTGCCTGGCGCCGATGACCTTCGCCCTGTAAGGCGCAAAGTATTGCTCTAGTGTGGTGGTAGTGGTCAGGGTAGTCATAATAGTATGGTTTGCAAAGCCCAATAACATCGTTTCATCAAGCCGACAACATAGCCGAGCGCACCTGCTCTACCAATTGCCGGGCTGTGGCCTCATCGGCTGCCTCGGCGTACAGCCGTACAATGGGCTCGGTATTCGAGCGGCGCAGATGCACCCAGCCGGCGGCAAAATCGATCTTTAGGCCATCCTCCGTATTGATTTCCTCGGCAGCAAAATGCTGCTGCAAGCGCGCCAGCGCCGCATCCACATCAAAGTTGGCCGAGAGGTCTTGCTTGTCTTTGATCATTTCGTAATGAGGGTAGCTCTCGCGCAGTGTGTTGATATCGGTTTCGGCCGTAGCTAAATGCGACAACACCAAGGCCAGCCCGATGAGGCTGTCGCGCCCATAGTGCAGATCGGGCACGATGATGCCGCCATTGCCTTCGCCCCCAATGACGGCGCCGACGCCCTTCATGCGCTCTACCACATTTACCTCGCCCACAGCGGCGGCATGGTAGGCTTGCCCATAACGGGCAGCCAAATCGCGCAGTGCGCGGCTCGAAGACAGGTTCGACACCACCGCGCCCGCCCGGTGACGCAGCACATAGTCGGCCACCGTCACTAAGGTATACTCCTCCCCTATCCAGCGCCCGCCGGGCCCTACCAGCGCCAGCCGGTCTACATCGGGGTCAACGGCTACGCCCAAATCGGCGCCATGTTCTTTTACGGCTCCAATCAGGTCTTGAAGA
>CAYOTJ010000360.1:3406-4612 GCA_964406855.1 uncultured Saprospiraceae bacterium | reverse complement strand
CTGACTGATGCGCAGGTTGGCCTGATGAGGTACCAGCATATTGATGTTTTCCTTGGCGAGCCCAACGGAGGCGAGCGCCTCGTTGATGACTTCCGGAAACTTCTGAACCGCCATTTTAAAGACAAACTGCCCATCCATATTGGGGTAGGTTTGGGCGTTATCCATCATGTGTTGAGTGAGGAAAATGCCGCCGTAGGTATCGGGGGCGGGATAGCCAAAATCGACTTCTTCCTGGAGTTTTTGGAAGTGATAGCCACCATGTGCGCCGGGGTTGATATAGGCCAGCTTTTCAGCGTAGGTTCCATTGGAGTGTAGCTTGCTGGTAAGAATTCCTTCGTTTTCGTCGGTTGTGGGCTGTACAACCACTGCTCCGGCGCCATCGCCAAAAATAACGGAGACATTGCGGCCCCGATCGGTAAAGTCTAACCCACAGGAGTGCATTTCGGCTCCTACCATGAGTACGTTTTTGTACATACCGCTGCGTACAAACTGATCGGCGATGGATAAGCCGTAGACAAACCCGGAACACTGATTGCGGATGTCGAGCGCGCCTACTTCGGTTTGGGTAATGCCCAGTTCCCGCTGAAGGAGCACGCCGCAGCCAGGGAAGTAATAGTCGGGGCTAAGGGTAGCAAAAATGATAAAATCAACGTCTTCTTTTGAGATGCCTGCGCGCTGAATGGCAATTTCTGCCGCACGAGCGCCCATAGTAGTGGCTGTTTCTTCGTGCTTGCGCCCATAACGACGCTCAAGGATGCCTGTGCGTTCCTGTATCCAGGCATCAGAAGTATCCATAATCTTGGCCAGCTCTTCGTTGGTAACAACGCGTTCAGGAACATAGTGGCCAATACCGGCAATTTTGGCTCGTAACATTTGGCTTTATATTAGTTAGTACTTCGGAACTACAAACATAACGCCTCAGCACGAAACGACAAAACCTAATAAAAATAAGCTTGTATTGGATATAAAGCTTTACCTTAGACACCGGAAATCAGGTAAAAAACATTGAACCCATCTGGAGCACAACTTATGGTACACATTGGCATCATTGAAGACGAGTCGATCATGCTGGCCAGTCTCTGCGAGACTTTTACGGGGACGCCTGATATGAAGGTTGCGCTGGCTACCCGGACGGTAGAAGATTTTATCAAAGCGCTTGACGCGGAAAATTTTTCCTTGGACCTTTTATTGTTGGACATCAACCTG
>CAYOTJ010000360.1:2256-3396 GCA_964406855.1 uncultured Saprospiraceae bacterium | reverse complement strand
TGGATATCATTATGCTAACTAATATGGACGATGCCGACCATATCTTCCCGGCGCTAAGGGCCGGGGCTGTGAGCTATATATCCAAAAAGAAAGTAAACCCGCCCATCCTCCGGGAAGCCGTAGTGACGGTTAATCGGGGTGGGTCGTACATGTCGCCAGGGATTGCGCGCAAGGTGATGGAGCATTTTGCCCCCAAGCAATCAACACCGCAGGCGCAGTCTGCCGAACCCCGTCTGACGCCCCGGCAACATGAGATAGTAGAGCTGCTCACGATGGGTAAGAGCTACAAGGTGATTGCGGATGAGTTGGGCATTTCCGTAGAAACGGTGCGCGACCACATCAAGCACATCTACCGTGAGCTACAGGTACATTCAAAGGCAGAGGTAATTCTCAAAAAATTAGGCGGACAAATATAGCCGATGAGGTATTGTTTTCTACGTTATGGGTGGTTTCAGGCGCTTTTGGGCGTTCTGTTGCTCATGGCAGCAGAGTTGATTGGCCAGCCTATAGAGACGGGTTTTTACTCCTCAGATAACGGGCTCACCGATCGCACCGTAGAAGATATCCTCATTGGACCTGACGGTTTTCTCTGGGTAGCTACTACGAATAGCCTGCACCGGTTTGACGGGTATAATTTTTTGGCCTTCAACGATAGGGCTGACCGGCGGGTTACCCAGCGACTGGCAGCGAGCAACATCAGCAGTTTGCATTTATCTTCTGACAAACGGATTGTGATTTTTTATCATCAGAAGAATCACGTTTTTGATGTATTGGATCCGTTGACGCATGAGATTGAGCGCGTAGACCTGGGGCTCAAAGGGCTCAAAGGCCGTCCTCTCCATCTTTCTGTGGATAAAAAAGGTCGAATTTTTGCCGTTACTCAAGACGACAACCATATCCACATCCTTGAATACCGGCAGGGCGAGTTTGTCCGGCAGTTTTCATTGGCCGACCGCCTTCAGCACCCTTTCCAGTTGTTGCATTTATCAGACGGCCGATTTCTGACACATTCCGCCAACCGGGGATTTCAGGTTTATGATGCGGGGGGCAAGCGATTATATGCCCTTCAAGATACCAGCGCTGCGGCGTTATCGCCGGGTTTGGCAGGTCGGCAGCCATCTTTAGATATCATGTATGAGC
>CAYOTJ010000360.1:0-2246 GCA_964406855.1 uncultured Saprospiraceae bacterium | reverse complement strand
GAGTTACGCCAATCGGCCGGGCATTATGAGTTGGAATGGAGAGGGCCGGTATTGCAGCCGGAGAACCGACCTTTCACAGACGGAGCATTATACCGACTTATGGCCCGACAAATCGGGCAACGTAATGCTCAATCAGGCTGAACCTGTGGGGAATTACCCCTTTAGCCGGCAGTTGTATATGATCAATGGCAGGGGCAAGTTAGTGCCTTTCTCTCAGCTTTTGCCCCTCACCAGCGGTTTTGTGCTCGCTGCTGCCGGCCACGATTTTTCGCGGCTGATCTTTCTGGGGTTAGATACCGGGCTTAAAACCATACGAAACACATACAGCAACATCAGAAACTACCTCAGAGAGGAAATCACCATCGACCAGCGGGGCAAGGTAATGCGCGGCATGACGGCCGACGGCGCCGGCAACCTCTACTTTGCCCGTGAGCGGGAATGCTGGTACCGCCTCGATCCAAGACGCGAACGATTAGATACGCTCTACCTGACGGATGAAGCGACGGGGCGGCGCATCAATTTTAACTGTTGCAATCAGTTGTATTACGACGCCGGTAGCGGGTACATCTGGGCAATAACCTGCGAAAACAACACTACCGGCAGAGGGCAATTGCTGCGCTACAATCCGGCTACGGGCAAGGCTGCCTGCTTTTTTTATGAGCATCGGTTTACTTGTATGACGGTAGACCGAACCGGAAGGTTTTGGCTGGGCGTCAATCAAGGAGAAGAAGGAGGCGGGCTGGTTTATTTTGATCCCCGCCGGGATACGGCTTTCCATGCGTTTGTATCGGGAGGCTCAAATCCATTCAGGGGCGCATTGCCGCGCTATCTGCTGGAGTCGAAAGGAGGCGCCATCTGGGTGGGCGCCGATCTGGGGCTTTTCCGGATATGGCCCGGGGGGCGTTACGAGGTATACCGCCGGGATTTGAACGAGATCAACTCCGATGAACACGAACGCCCTTTGTCGTTGAGCGACAACGTCATCTACGTACTGCATGAAACGCCTACGGGACAGTTGTTCATTGGCACCAAAAATGGTCTGGACATCTTCGATCCCAAATCGGGTAAGATAACGGCTACCTACAACGAACGCGAGGGATTGGCCAGCAATACCGTCTGCGGTATATTGCCCGACAATGCGGGCAATTACTGGATCAGCACGTTCAATGGGATTTCGTACTTTGATGTAGGCAAGCAGTCGTTTATGCGCTTTTACCAGTCGGATGGGTTTACGCATAGCGAGTTTAACCGCTATTCGTTTTTTCGCGACCGCGACGGGCGTTTTTACTTTGGAGGCGTCAATGGGGTAAATTCCTTTTATACGGCCGATTTGCTCCGCGATCAGGGGCAGCCCAGGTTGACGCTTACGAGCCTTACCCGCTACAACAGTTGGTCGGATTCGCTCTTGATGGAGACGGCGCTGCATAGTCTGGATGAGTTGGTTCTCTCGCCTTTCGATGAGTACTTTGACCTCACTTTTTCCCTGCTCGATTATACCCAGCCCAGCCGCAACCGCTATCGGTATCAATTAGTGGGGGTCGATAAGAGCTGGGTACAACTGACGGAGCAACACAGCCTGCGGTATCACGGGCTTTCACCGGGCCGATACACCCTGCGCATCCAGGGCGCGGGACCTAACGGAAGTTGGAACAGCAATGTGCTGGAGGTTGTCATTCACGCCAAGCAGGTATTTTACAAGCAGGTGTGGTTTTTTATGCTCCTTAGTATTGTGGCGATCTTGTTTTTTTATGGGTTGTTTCGGGAGCGGCTCAACCAGCGCCTGCGCGAAGAGCGGTTGCGGACGCAGCTCTCCAGCGATCTACATGATGAAGTGAGCGGGCTGCTGGCCGGCATAGCCATGCAGGCCGATCTCCTGCATGGCAACACCAATGATGGAATATTGCAGCAAAAACTGCAACGCATCAGCGAAGCCAGTCGCCGGGCCATGTCGAAGATGAGCGATGTGATCTGGTCGATTGACTCGCGCCGCGATCGGGTAGGGGACCTCATCGCCCGCATGGAAGAACATGCCGACGAGGTACTGCTGCCATTGGGGGTGTTGTATGAAATTCAGGTTGAAAAGTTGGAAAAGCAGCAGACCCTGCCGGCCAACGTTCGCCAGGATCTGTACTTTATCTTTAAGGAGGCCGTCAACAACATTGCCAAGCACGCTAAGGCCAGCCGCGCGCAGATTATGATCCGGAATATGCCTCAGTTTTTCGAGCTGAAAATACAAGACAATGGCA
>CAYOTJ010000359.1:1645-4612 GCA_964406855.1 uncultured Saprospiraceae bacterium | reverse complement strand
ACCCAATGGCGTGCGTTTCGGCATGGTGCGGCTGGTTTTAGGACAAAGATAAGGAATCTTGGGGTGATAATACTATGTCTTCAGGGTTTGAACTGATCGGGCTGCTGATGCATGGCGCACGTGCATTTCGGGCTATAAAGCCCCAGCAATCCGTAGGAAAAGCAAGCTGCCCGGGCTAGGGATAGGAGCGAATACCGACCAGCAGGCTTCGCCTGCGGGAGGTAGTAGCGGATAGCCCGGCGCGCTCCCGGCGCGCAGCCCCCAAAACTGCCCTTACCCCAGTTCTACCACTAAGTCATCTTGTTCTACCAGCGTTTTTTCGGTCAGGTGAATCTTCTTCACTACGCCGGCCATAGGCGCGGTGATGGTGCTCTCCATCTTCATGGCTTCGATGAGAAACAAGGGCGTATTTACGGTTACGGTATCCCCTTCGCGCACCAGCAGCTTGCTGAGGCTGCCTTGCAGGGGGGCGCCTACCTCGTTGGGCCCCGAGGCTTTGCGGTGCGCCGCTACGGCTACCTTCAGCTTGCGGTCGCGGACGGGCACCGAGCGGGTCTGGCCGTTGAGGCTGAAGAACACCAAGCGATTGCCTAAGTCGTCGGGCTCCGTCATATTGAGGTACTTGATGAGGATGTTTTTCCCCCGGCCGATGGTTACGATGATTTCCTCGTTGGGGCGCAACCCGTAAAAGAAGGCGGGCGTAGGCAGGTGGCTCACCTCGCCGAATTGCTGCCTAAACCGATGGTAGTCTTCGTATACCTTGGGGTAGAGCCGGTAGCTCAGATAGTCGGCTATGCCCAATTGTTCGCCAAAAGCGCGCTGAAAATCAGCCAATTCCGCTTCTATATCTATAGGCGCCAGATGGGCGTTGGGGCGCTCGGTGTAGGGGGTTTCGCCTTTGAGCACCTGCCTTTGGAGCTCGGGCGGAAATCCGCCCGGCGTTTGGCCCAGGTCGCCGAGCAACAGCGCTTTCACGCTATCGGGAAAAGCTAAGGTTTCGCCTTTGGTTGTCAGGTCTTCCCCGCTCAGGCCATTGGCGGTCATGAAGAGGGCCAGGTCGCCTACCACCTTCGACGAGGGCGTCACTTTCACGATGTTGCCCAGCAGCTCATTGGCTATGCGGTAGTTGCGTTTTACCTGGTCAAACTGCTCCTCTAAGCCCAAGGCGCGCGCCTGAGGACGCAGGTTGGAGTACTGGCCTCCGGGAATTTCATGCTCGTATACCTCGGCGGTGCCGGCCCTGAGTTCGGTTTCAAAGGGGTAGTAGTAGCTGCGCACGGCCTCCCAGTAGTTGCTAAAGGCATTGAGCGAGGGCAGATCGAAGGCTTGCTCCCGGGGGTGCCCCTGCAGCATGGCGGCCACGCTGTTGAAGTTGGGCTGGGAGGTGAGGCCCGACAGACCGCCAAGCGCCACATCGATCACATCTACCCCGGCATCGACGGCCTTGAGGTAGGTAGCGGCCTGTATGGAGCTGGTGTCGTGGGTGTGCAGGTGTATGGGCAGGGATACGTTTTCGCGCAGGGCGCCGATGAGCGTCTCGGCAGCTAAGGGTTTCAGCAGGCCGGCCATGTCTTTGATGGCCAGCAGGTGGGCGCCGGCGTCTTCTAATCGGCGCGCCATATCGAGGTAGTAGTTGAGGTTGTACTTACTGCCGGCATCCAGCACATCGCCGGTATAGCACAGGCAGGCCTCGGCTAAGCTGCCCGTGCGCTCCCGCACGGCCTTGATGCTCGCCAGCATGTTGTCGACCCAGTTGAGCGAGTCGAAAATGCGAAACAGATCGATGCCCGTCTCAGCCGCCTGCTCAATGAAGCGCACGATGAGGTTGTCGGGGTAAGCGGTATACCCTACCGCATTGGAGCCCCGCAGCAGCATCTGCAACAGCACATTGGGCGCTGCGGCCCGCAGCAGCCGCAGCCGCTCCCAGGGGTCTTCCTTCAGGAACCGCAGGGCTACGTCGAAGGTGGCGCCCCCCCAAACCTCCATGCTGAACACCTGGCCGCCATGCGCCCGCGCAAAAGCCTCCATAAAAGGCAACATATCGTAGGTGCGCATACGGGTGGCCAACAGGCTCTGGTGGGCGTCGCGCAGGGTGGTATCGGTGTATTGCACCGCTTTTTCGTGGCGCAGCCACTGTATAAAATCCTCGCGGCCGAGGGCCAGCAGCCGATCGCGGGCGCCGGCAGGGTAAGGGCTGCGGCGATCGACGGCGGGCGGCTGCACGGGCAAAAAAGTGCGGCTGGCGTCTTTGCTTTTTACATCGGCATTGCCGTTTACGATAACGTCGGCTACGTAGTGCAGCAGCTTAGTGCCCCGGTCTTGCCACTGGGGCGCGCGCAGCAGCTCCGGATGCTCCTTGATGAAATTGACGGTGGCCTCGCCGTTCTGAAAGGTTTCGTCTTCGAGCAGGTTCAGCAGGAAGCCGATGTTGGTATTCACCCCCCGGATGCGGAACTCCCGCAGCGCCCGGTGCAAGCGCTGGCTGGCGCCTTTGAGGGTGCGCCCCCAAGCCGTAACTTTTACCAGCAGCGAGTCGAAGTAAGGGGAAATCTTAGCCCCCGGAAAGGCGCTGCCCGCATCGAGGCGGATGCCAAAGCCCGAAGCCGATCGGTAGGCGATGAGCGTGCCGTAGTCGGGCTTGAAGTCTTGCTGCGGGTTCTCGGTCGTCACCCGACACTGGATGGCAAAGCCGCTGATCTGGATGTCGTCCTGATGCCGGATGTGCAGCGTGGGATGGTCTAAACGGTAGCCCTCGGCAACCAAGATCTGGGAGCGCACCAGATCGACGCCCGTAATTTCTTCCGTAATGGTATGCTCTACCTGAATGCGGGGATTGACCTCTATAAAATAGATGTTCTCCCGGGCGTCTACGAGAAACTCGACGGTACCGGCGCAGGAGTAATCTACGGCCCGCGCCAAGCGCAGGGCGTATTCGTAGAGCTGCTGCTTGGCGCCATCCGATAAGGT
>CAYOTJ010000359.1:0-1635 GCA_964406855.1 uncultured Saprospiraceae bacterium | reverse complement strand
GATAAGGTGAGACAGGGCGCAATTTCCACTACCTTCTGGAAGCGGCGCTGTACCGAGCAGTCGCGTTCGTACAAATGCACGATGTTGCCGTGGCAGTCGCCTAATATCTGTACTTCGATGTGCTTGGGATTGTCGATGAACTTCTCTAAAAATACGGTATCATCGCCAAAGGCCGTGCGGGCTTCGCCCCGGGCCTCGTTGAATTCGCGCTTCAGGTCGTCGGCCGACCGGGCTACGCGCATGCCGCGCCCGCCGCCGCCCGCCGCGGCCTTCAGGATCACCGGATAGCCAATGCGCTCGGCCTCGCGCAGGGCTACGGCTAAGTCGACGAGGGGCTCCTCGTTATCCTCAATCAGGGGCACGCCCACGCGGCGGGCCAGCACTTTGGCCGCTACTTTGTCGCCCAACTGCTCCATCACCTCAGGCGTAGGCCCTACAAATACAATGCCCTCCTCGCGGCAGCGCCGCGCAAGTTGCACGTTTTCGCTGAGGAAGCCATAGCCCGGATGGATGGCGTCGACCTCGTTTTCGCGCGCAATTTCCAAGATGGCCTCTATGTCGAGGTAAGGTTTGAGCGGCTCGTCGGCGGCGCCCACCTGGTAGGCCTCATCGGCCTTGTAGCGGTGTAGGCTATACCGATCTTCGAAGGTGTAAATGGCCACGGTGCGGATGTCTAACTCCGAGGCGGCGCGCATGACGCGGATGGCGATCTCGCCGCGATTGGCAACGAGCAGCTTTTTGAATATCTTGACGTTTGGGGCCATCGTTTTATGCTACATGTTTTGGAAAGTAAAAAGTTACCCGCAGCTTCCCCCCGCCGGCAACAAACGGGTAAAAGCATAGGCAGGTTTTGCGCATAGCGGGCCGGCATAAACCCAATGGTCTATGCACAAAGCTTGCCGGCGCAAACGATAAAATCTGGCTTAATTTGGTAGGATGGGCACAACGAAGGTACGCATTGTGCCGAAAATCACCAAACACTTTGGCAAAGACCTTTTATTTTGCTCCCCTGACCATCACAACCAAGCACATGAATCGCATTCCCACATTGCTCTTCTTCACGCTATGGGCGTCCATAGCGCTCACAGCCCAAACGACGCCTCCTTTTCGCATTGTTGTAGAGGCCGAGCCCTTTGCCGACTTTCCCGCGCTCCAATCCTTTTCCATCGGCGAATACAATGGCCACTGGATCATCTTAGCCGGCCGCAAAGACGGGCTGCACCGCCGCCAGCCCTTTGCCGCCTTTGCCCCCGCAGGCGCCAACGCCATGATCTACGTGGCGCGCTTAGCCGACAAAAGCATCCTGCCCCTTACGACCAACGACCTGCCCAACCCCATACGCGAACAACTCAGCGCCACTAACCTCGAGTTTTGCCAGCGCGGCGAGTGGCTCTACCTCATCGGCGGCTACGGCTTCAGCGCCGCTCAGGCCGAGTTTGTCACCTACCCCTACCTCACCGCCGTACACCTGCCCACCCTGCTGACGGCCGCCGCCTCGGGGCAGTCGATAGAGCCCGCGTTCCGCACCCGCGCCGACGAGCGCATGCAGGTCGCCGGAGGTTACCTCCACCGCCTCGATGATGTTTTTTACCTCGTCGGCGGGCAGCACTTCCGTGGTCGGTACAACCCCATGGG
>CAYOTJ010000358.1:0-4621 GCA_964406855.1 uncultured Saprospiraceae bacterium | reverse complement strand
CTGCGGAGCCGCGTGAGGGGGTGCAGCGGTATGGCCGACCCCAAGGGAGGTTTACCCGACCGACGGGGTGGGCCATAATAGCGGAACACCCGACCCCGCGCGCTTACCCCCGCTGCTCCTGCGCCCTTAGGCGCTACGCAGCTGCCCGCGCGCGGGGGCACGCCCAAGAGACAACCCCACCACCGATCGTCTTAGTGTGCCTCTAGGCCACTAAAACGCCTTATTTGCCGGAGTTACTCCGGTGGGTCGGCGGCTATAGAAGTGAAAATGCGCTCCTACCAACCCTTCATTTGCCACCACTGTCGCGGCGGCTTCGCTTGCACCAGCGATCCCCGAGCTGTCTAAGCGCGAAGAACCTTACTCAAGCCCCGCGCAATGGCCCCGCGCAAAAAGATCGGGGAGCGACGGGATTTGACGGAGCTGGATTTTTTTAGATAGGATTTTTTGGATTTTACAGGATTTCCCTGCCGGGGCGTGAGCGGCGAAGGCGTGAGGCGTGAACGGAGGGCTGTCGCAATAGCTTGAGGTATTTATTCTAAATAAAAGGCTAATAATTTGATTGTGAACATTTAAAAAGTAAGGATTACGCTAATTTTACCAGTATGCCTTCTGGCTACAAAGATGAACGATTGCGTGGAAGTTGCTCCCGCTGAACAAGTCTATTAAAATTTGGATAGCGCTTAGCCAAAATCGGCTTAACTTTGTTGTCTTTTTGAGGGACAAACCAAGCCATGTTTCCGAAATATGACGTCATTGTGGTGGGCGCGGGTCACGCAGGTTGCGAAGCAGCGGTAGCGGCCGCCAACTTAGGCAGCAAGGTGCTGTTGGCCACCATGAACATGCAAACCATAGCGCAGATGTCCTGCAACCCGGCTATGGGCGGGGTTGCTAAGGGCCAGATTGTGCGCGAGATCGACGCGTTGGGCGGCTATTCAGGTATCGTCACCGACCGCTCGGCCGTGCAGTTTCGTATGCTCAACCGCTCTAAAGGGCCGGCCATGTGGAGCCCTCGGGCCCAGAGCGACCGTATGCTCTTTGCCCAGGAGTGGCGCATGATGCTCGAAGCCCATCCCAACGTAGATTTTTGGCAGGAGATGGTCACCGGCCTCATGGTCAAAGACGGCCGCATCAAGGGTGTGCGCACCGCTATGGGCCTCGAAATTGAAGGTCGGGCGGTAGTGCTCACCAATGGCACCTTCCTCAACGGTACCATCCACATCGGCGAAAAACAATTTGGCGGCGGCCGCGCCGGCGAAAAAGCGGCTCACGGCATCACCGAGCAATTGGTGGAATTAGGCTTTGAGGCCGGGCGCATGAAAACAGGCACCCCGCCCCGCATCGACGGCCGCTCGCTCGACTACGGCAAGATGGAAGTGCAGCCCGGCGATGAAGCGCCCGGCAAGTTCAGCTATACCGATACGCCCGTCCTGCAGCGGCAATTGCCCTGCTACATTACGTATACCGACGAGGCCGTACATGCCGAGCTGCGCAGCGGCTTCGATCGCTCGCCTATGTTCCACGGCCGCATCAAGGGCCTGGGGCCTCGCTATTGCCCCTCCATAGAAGACAAGATCAATCGCTTTGCCGATAAAGACCGCCATCAGCTTTTTGTGGAGCCCGAAGGCTGGAATACCTGCGAGATCTACGTCAACGGCTTCAGCTCCTCGCTGCCCGAAGATGTGCAATACGCCGCCCTGCGCCGCGTGCCCGGCTTTGAAAACATGAAGATGTTCAGGCCTGGCTACGCCATCGAATACGACTACTTCCCGCCTACCCAATTGGAGCCTACCCTCGAAACCCGGCTGGTCAAGAACCTCTTTTTCGCCGGCCAGATCAACGGCACCACCGGCTATGAAGAAGCCGCCGGCCAGGGACTTATCGCCGGCATTAACGCTCATTTGGCCATCCACGAGCAGGCGCCCTTTATTCTCAAGCGTTCGGAAGCCTACATCGGCGTGCTCATCGACGATCTCATCACCAAGGGCACCGAGGAGCCCTATCGCATGTTTACCTCCCGGGCAGAGTACCGCATTCTGCTGCGGCAAGACAATGCCGACCTGCGCCTCACGCCCTTAGCCCATCGCCTGGGCATGCGCGGGGCCGAAGCGCGTATGGAAAAAGTGCGCGAAAAAGCCGACGCCGCAGTAGCCATCGAAAAGATGATCCGCGACTACAGCGTCGACCCCTCCGAGCTCAACGACTACCTCGACGGCATCGAGTCGGCGCCCCTGCGCCAGAAAGTCAAGCTGCACGGGGTGCTCATTCGGCCCAACGTAGCGCTGGCCGAGCTGCGCCGCCGCCTGCCCGAGCTCGACCAACGCTTAGCGGCCTACCCCCAGGAGTACGTCGACCTTGCCGAGATCAACATGCGCTATGAAGGCTACATCGGCCGCGAGCAGGAGATGGTGGAAAAGATGAACCGCCTCGAAGAGGTGAAGTTATACGACAGCTTCGACTACCATCAGGTGACCTCCCTGTCGGCCGAAGCCCGCGAAAAACTCAGTCGGTTGCGCCCCCGCACCATTGGTCAGGCCAGCCGCATCAGCGGGGTGAGCCCGGCCGACATCTCGGTGCTGCTGGTGCATCTGGGGCGATGAGGCAGATGCCATTTAACCGTAAACTACATACAATATGCTGTTTCCCATTGGCGACGATCAGGTAAAGGGAGGGCATTATCCCCTGTTTAGCTACGCTTTTATCGCCCTTAATGTGGCCGTATTTTTGTGGCAAGCCAGCCTGCCTGCCGATGAGCTGGAAATGCTGATTACTCACTACGGCTCTATACCTTACGAAACGGTGCGCGGCCAGGACTTGTACACCCTCTTCACCAGCATGTTTTTGCATGGCGGGTGGATGCACCTATTGGGCAATATGCTCTTTTTATGGGTCTTTGCCGACAACATTGAGGCCACCATTGGCTCAGGCCGCTTTCTGCTCTTTTACCTGCTGGGCGGCTTGGCGGCCCATCTAGGGCATATCTACTTTTACCCGGATAGCCCCATTCCTACCGTAGGCGCCAGCGGCGCCATATCGGCCGTCATGGGCGCTTATTTGGTTATGTTTCCGGGTTCGCGGGTGCTCATCTGGTTTTTCTTCTTCACCTTTCGCGTGCCGGCCATCCTTTTCCTGGGCTTCTGGATATGGCAGCAGTGGAATAATGGGCAGGCAGCCCTCAACGTTACTACCGCCGAAGCGGCCGGCGTAGCCTGGTGGGCCCACATCGGCGGCTTTGTATTTGGCATCTTGGCCGGTATCCGCTACCGCATCCAATATCAAACCCATCGGGCACGCCCCGCAGCAGCTACTTTTGAAGACGATGACTTAGTTTAAAACCAAAACAGCCATGATAAAAAATATAGCCTCGCTGCTGGGCTTAGCCTGTCTGCTGTGGGCTTGCACCCCCGCTAAAGCCCCCGAAGAAGCGGCTGCTTCGCCTCAACCTACTGCCGCCGATGCCCGGCCCGTAGCCGCCCGCTCTGCTGCCCCCGCTCCTGAGCCGGCTTTTGACATCGACTACCTCACGGGGCGTTTCGACCCGGCTACCCACCCCGACTTCGCAAAAGTAGATAAGCGCTACACCAATCGCGACGACTTCTACCTGCACCGCACGGCCTACGAAGCCTTCGAGCGCATGTATGCCGCCGCCCTGCGCGACAACATCCGGCTGGAGGTGCTCTCGGCTACCCGAAATTTCAATCGCCAGAAGCAAATCTGGGAAGCCAAATGGCGGGGCGAGCGCAAACTCGAAGGCGGCGAGGCCGCCCCCAAGGCTTACCCCGATCCCGCGCAGCGGGCCTTGGCCATACTGCGCTACAGCTCTATGCCCGGCACATCGCGCCACCATTGGGGTACCGACCTCGACCTCGTGGCCCTCAACAACGAGTTTTTTGCCCAAGGCGAAGGGAAGCGCATCTACGATTGGCTCGCCGCCAATGCCCCCGGCTTTGGCTTTTGTCAGCCCTACTCGCCCAAAGGCGCCGCCCGCCCGCATGGCTACGAGGAAGAGAAATGGCACTGGTCGTACCTGCCCCTGTCTCAGCCCCTCTCCACCTTAGCCGCCCAACAACTGCGCAACGAGGACATCAAGGGCTTTGAAGGCGCCGAGACGGCTGCCGCCATCGACGTCGTAAATAAGTACGTGCTGGGCATCAACCCGGCTTGCAAATAACACATCATCATGGCTTATACAGAATCAAACATGCCGCCCATCGGCGCCCCGGCGCCCGACTTCGCCCTGCCCGATACCATCAGCGGCAAAGTACTCAGCCTCCACGACGTAGCGGGCCCCCGAGCTACCGTAGTCATGTTCTTGTGTAACCACTGCCCCTACGTTATCCACGTCAACCCCGAGATCGTTCGCGTCGTTCAAGACTACGCCGCCCTGGGTGTCGGCTTTGTGGGCATCAGCAGCAACGATGTAGAAAAATACCCCGACGACGCCCCCGACAAGATGACGGCTACCGCTGCCGCTGTCGGCTACGCCTTTCCGTACCTCTACGACGAAAGTCAGGCGGTAGCCCGCGCCTACGACGCCGCTTGCACGCCGGAGTTTTATGTCTACAACGCCCATCGCCGCCTCCACTATCGGGGCCGCATCGATGGCGCCCGCCAGCTTGGGCAG
>CAYOTJ010000357.1:0-4623 GCA_964406855.1 uncultured Saprospiraceae bacterium | reverse complement strand
TTCTGTTACAGGGTGCTCTACCTGAAGGCGGGTGTTCATTTCTAGGAAATAGTAGTTGAGCTTATCGTCGACGAGAAATTCGACGGTGCCGGCGCCCAGGTAGCCGCAGGATTGAGCTACTTTTACGGCATCGCGGCCCATAGCCTCTCGAATTTCGGGGGTGAGCACACTTGAAGGCGCTTCTTCCACTACTTTTTGGTGGCGGCGTTGAATACTACATTCCCTTTCAAAGAGGTAAACGACATTGCCGTGCGCATCGGCGAGCACCTGTATTTCGATGTGGCGGGGCGATGTGACAAACTTTTCAACAAAAACCGAACCATCACCAAAGGCAGAGGTAGCTTCGCTGATGGCCCGTTCCATCTGAGCGACAAAATCTTCTTCGCGCTCAACCATGCGCATCCCTTTACCGCCGCCGCCGGCTGAGGCTTTGATGAGTACCGGAAAGCCGATGGCTTTGGCCGTGTTGAGGGCTTCTTCTACGTTGATGATGGCGTGGTCTACGCCGGGCACCATTGGAATGCCGTAGGGCTTGACCGTATCTTTGGCGGCCAGTTTGGAGCCCATAAGGCGGATGGCTTCGGGGGTAGGGCCTATGAAGGTGAGGCCTGCATCTGTGACGGCCTGCGCGAATTCGGCATTTTCACTTAAAAAGCCATAGCCGGGGTGAATGGCGTCGACGCCAAGGCGAAGCGCTGTTTCGATCAGATAATCGCCGCGGAGGTACGATTGGTTGGAGGGAGGGGGACCTATGAGTACCGCTTCATCGGCATAGCGAACGTGAAGCGCATTTCGGTCGGCTTCGGAGTAGACGGCCACCGTGGCTATTCCCATGCGGCGGGCTGTGTGCATGACCCGCAGGGCGATTTCGCCCCGGTTGGCTACTAATATTTTTTTCATATTGCCTGACTTTGGGTCAAAAATAGATAATTGCATGGCTATGGCATAGTGATTTTTATACTCACTATAGGAGAAAAACATCCTTGTCTGACTTAATTTTGTGGGTATAAAGTCATTCCTCTTTCCTTGATACATGGCAAATTCAACTGATGCAAAACTATTATGGTCTCCTTCTGCTCCTTTTCGGGAGGAGGCTGTACTGAGTCATTACCTAAAATGGCTCGGCAAAACGCAGGGTCTTAATTTTGACGATTACCAGGGCCTTTGGGCGTGGTCGATTGAGTCTCCCGCTGCATTTTGGGGCTCTATTTGGGCTTATTTTGAGGTAATTGGCCATTCGCCCTGGCAGGAGGCGATGTCGGCTGACCCTATGCCACATACACGTTGGTTTGAAGGCGCCACGTTGAACTACGCCGAACACGTTTTCCGAATGGCATCGGCTGACAGGCCTGCCTTGTTGTTTAAATCGGAAAGAACGGGGTTGACTGAGTGGTCGTGGGAAGAGCTTCGCCAAAAGACTGCCGCATTGCGCGCCTTTTTAGCGGCGCAGGGTGTTGGCCCGGGGGACAGGGTAGTGGGATACTTGCCCAACATCCCCGAGGCCAGCGTTGCTTTTTTGGCCACCTGTTCGTTGGGGGCCGTGTGGTCGAGTTGTTCGCCGGATTTTGGGGCCAACAGCGTGATGGAGCGATTTGAGCAGATAGCGCCCAAAGTACTGATTGCCGTTGACGGTTATCAGTACGGCGGCAAGCCTTTTGACCGGCTTGATGTAGTAGCGCAATTGGCGAAAGGATTGCCGGGCTTGGGATGCGTAGTTTTGATTCCGTATCTCCATGCGGAGCCTAAAACTGCGGGCAGTATAACCTGGGCGGAAGCTCTTAGCGACAGGCTAAGCCCATTGGTGTTTGAGGCTGTACCTTTTGCCCATCCCATTTGGGTCTTGTATTCCAGCGGCACTACGGGCGCGCCTAAGGCAATTACCCATAGCCAGGGCGGCGTACTGTTGGAGCATCTGAAGTATCTGGCTTTTCATAACGATGTTCGCCCCGGCGATCGGTTTTTCTGGTTTACGACTACGGGGTGGATGATGTGGAATTTTGTGCAGGCAGCCTGGTTGAGGGGGGCAACGGTCGTGCTTTATGATGGCAACCCCGGCTACCCATCGCTGGATGTATTGTGGCAATTGGCTGAGGACAGCCGTATGAACCACTTTGGCACCAGCGCGCCCTTTTTGGTAGCTTGTATGAAAACCGGGCTATCGCCGGGGCATCAATACGGGTTGAGCGATCTGAGATCGATAAGTTCTACGGGGTCGCCTCTGCCGCCGGAGGCCTTTACATGGGTATATGAGCATGTAAAGCGCGATCTGTGGCTTTGCTCGATGAGCGGCGGCACCGACGTATGTACAGCCTTTGTAGGCGGCAATCCGCTTTGGCCTGTTTATGAAGGAGAAGTACAATGCCGGGCGCTTGGCTGTTCGTTGTTTGCGTGGAACGATGAGGGGCAGCCCGTGACCGATGAGGTAGGGGAGATGGTGATTACGCAGCCCATGCCTTCTATGCCGGTCTTTTTTTGGAATGACCCCGATGGCAGCCGTTATTACGACAGTTATTTTGATACCTTTCCCGGGGTGTGGCGCCATGGCGACTGGGTGAAAATTACGCCCCGGCAGGGGCTGGTCATTTATGGACGGAGTGATGCCACGCTTAACCGGCATGGGGTGCGCATTGGCACTGCTGAGATATATAATGCTCTCAATCATCTGAAAGAGGTAAAAGATAGTCTGATTATAAACCTGGAACTTAGCGGAGGGCGGCATTATATGCCTCTTTTTGTGTTGTTGGCGGAAGGGGCGACCCTTACGCAGGCACTGACAGACAAAATCAAGCTAACCCTCAGAACGGCCTGTTCACCGCGGCATGTACCCGACGAGATTATCGAAGCGCCTGATATTCCTTATACCATCAGTGGCAAAAAATTAGAGGCGCCGGTGAAAAAAATTATGCTGGGCTTCCCGATAGCGAAAGCCGCTAATCCGGGCGCTATGCGCAATCCGGACTCTTTGGCTTTTTTTGTAGGTTTTGCCCGCGACAGGGAGTGGTGATTTTGAAGTGATAGCGGCCTTGCTTTTAGGCACAGCGCTAACACGCAGGTAGGCGCCCGGGGCAGCGGTGGAAGCGGTATGCCCTCCTTTACCCTGCGGAATAGCGCAGCGTATATTCCAAGGGGTAAAGGAGGGCATAAGAGCGGACGACGCGATGGCGGGCCGGGGGGGATTAACAACAAAGCATATCTGGAGCTATACGCCCCCGGCCCGACAGCCCCCCAATACAGGATAGCTTTCCAAGCTAAGATTTATGAACCCTGGTTTGTTCTTTTTCCGTCTTGCGGCGTTGAATTAATGTTTTTAGCTACATTTGTGGCGAATTTTTGCGCGAAACTGGCTGTAAAAAACACGATAACACTTTAAAGATGTATGTATTAAAGTCTGTAGCCTTGCTGATCTTCAGCTTAGGTTGTTTTTTGTTGTTTGGGCAACCAACACAAGCGTCTAAAGGGTTGAGCTGCGTGGTATATCCTACGCTGAGCGCCCACCGGGGTGGAAAAAACATTCCAAATTTTCCTGAAAATGCTTTAGAAACGTTTAAATGGACGCATGAGCGGGCGCCAGAAGCCTGGATAGAATGCGATGTGTCGTTGAGCGCCGACAGTGTGCTTTTTTTACTGCACGACAATACCCTGGGGAGGACAACGACCTGCCAGGGCCAGACGGCGCTTATGGCCTGGCGTGGCGGCATTGACACTTGTCATTTGATTGATGATTTTGGCACTGTGACCTCTTTCCGGCCGCCGTTGTTAGAGGAGGCGCTGACCTGGGCGAGGAGGGAAGGCGTAATACTTACATTAGATGTGAAGCGGGGCGTGCCTTTTGATCGGGTTGCAGCCGCCGTAAGCAAAGCCGATATGATTGATTTTGTGGTGATTATCACCTATAATGAAAGAGATGCGGCAACTGTGTATGCGCTAGATCCTCGTCTAATGATTTCGGTTAACATTCGGAATGCAGAAGAACTACAACGGCATTTGGATGCGGGTATACCTCCGAATCGGATGATTGCTTTTACGGGGGTACGGCTGGCGGAGGAGGCGCATTTTCAGCAGTTGCATGGGTTGGGCATTCGCACCATAGTAGGCGTTTTGGGAAACATAGATCAGAGTGCTGCGGTAAGGGGTGACAGGGTGTACGAGGAATGCTTTCAGCGCGGTGGCGACGTATTGGCCACTGATAGACCCGAAGCCGTATGGCGGACGATTCAGAGCAAGAGGCATTAGTCGGTGAGGTATAAAAAGCCGAGGCCTGCAGCGATAAGCCCTTTTAGCATACTGCTGACGTAGAAGTATTCCTCTTCAGATGTTGCTCTGAGGAGCATCCAGCCGCAAACAAAGGTAATTCCTAATAAAAGAAAGGTATAGGCTCGAAGTCCATAGCCGGAAAAGGCCGCCCAGCCCTGTAATGAGGGCAGGGCCAGGAGTATGGATAAGAGGGCCAGGAGTAAAATTACTAATCGCTTGGCGGGACCTACCCCCAGGACGATGGGCAAGGTTTTTCGCTGGAATCGGGCAGCCCCGCATATCTTC
Organism: uncultured Saprospiraceae bacterium; assembly: GCA_964406855.1. Taxonomy (GTDB): domain Bacteria; phylum Bacteroidota; class Bacteroidia; order Chitinophagales; family Saprospiraceae; genus JAUMBM01. Next base: position 84 of record CAYOTJ010000357.1, on the reverse strand, counting down.
GAGGTCTTTAACGATTTCACGAGCCAAGGTGACGAGGAAGGCATAGGCCATAAAAATAGCGCTGGTAGTCATTGCTTTTGACCA
>CAYOTJ010000356.1:0-4651 GCA_964406855.1 uncultured Saprospiraceae bacterium | reverse complement strand
CACTAAGCCGATCACAGAGGAGCCCACTCATCCGCCCAGCGCATCCAACAGCCATTTGCGCTCGGTAAGCGGCTCCAGAGCAGTTATCTTTTGGCGCAACCGGTCGCGGTCGGCCGCGTTGCCGGGCCTGATGCGGAGCATCTCCTCGGTAATGCGGATGATGTTGAGGTAGTTTTGCTCATGATAGCTGGCGCGGCGGCGGCGCAACATAGCCCGGGTATTTTTGAGGTGAGCCGAGAGCAACTCCGTTTCGCGGGTTTCAAAGTAAATTTTCAACTGCATCATCCGGGCCGTCATCTGATGGAAGAAGTCGCGGTAGTCGGCGCTTTGCAAAAAGCGCAGCGCCTGGCGGTACTGCTTGCGGGCATAAGCCAGCCGGGCGGCATTGAGGGCGTACAACGGCGCCTGATGGTCGGGCGCAAGTTGGCTGCGGTAGTCGTTTACAAAAGTTTCGGCCCAGTCGTATTCGGCTAAGTGTACGGCTATACTCGCAATGTTATTGTAGGTGTAAGGCGTGAGAAACCCCTGCTCGGTGAGCAAATCGCCCTCCAGTCCCAGCCGGTAGAGTTCCAGGGCTTCCTGTAGGTACAACATGCGCCCCTGATTGATGTTTCGGATGCAGGCATTGAGGGCCAGCAACAGTAGATCGCGGTTGTCCTGGGGCGGAAAGTGGCGCACCGACTGGAAGATATGCTGCCGGTATTGCCGGAAAGCGGCATCGTCGTCGGGCTGGGTCAGGCTCAGGTAGGCGTCGCGGTACACAGCCACGGCGGGCCTTCGGCATAGGGCGATTGGCGGGCCCATTGCAGGGCCTCGTCAACAAAAGCCATCCGGTAGCCCGTTTCAAACACGCGCTCGTGCGCCAGCGCTAAGCAGGCCTGTCGGAGTTTCATGCTCAACAAAGCGCAGGTTAAGGCGTCGTCCTGTTCCTGAAAGTTTTTGGGCCGCAGTCGCTGCCCCCGCGAGTCGTGCAGGTAAAACTCGCGCTCCAACTGGTATTGGGCTAAGTAAAACTCCGGCGTGCGCAGGGGGCTGCGCTCCAGCGCTTCGCGCTCCCGGGGCAGCCGCCGGTTGAAGTGCCGCGCTAACCCCCGCTCCCGATAGGCCGCCAGCAGCAAAGCGCCGCCGTCGAGCCCGCGGTCGCTGTGGCGTTGCCATACCAACCAGTTTTCCAGCACTTTCAGCAGGTAGCTGCACCTGAGCCGGTACTCCTGATCGCTGAAGGGCGCCTCTGCAAACAACGCATCCCAGATGGCCTGCCGGTCGGCGTCTACCGACAGGCCCCGACACAGGGCGTCGAAGAGCAAAACCAGGTCTTCACGCTGGTTGTGCGCCGGCGATTGCAGCCAGCGCCGCGCCTCGGCGCGCTCAGCAGCCGATAAAGTAGGCATCAAATCGGCCAGCAAATGCTGTTTCATCAGGCTTTAATTTTCTACAATGATAGCTTTTTGTCGTAAAAAAATGTATAAATTGATTTATTTTCAGCGTCATTTGGTCTGATTGGATTTGCTATGAGATTTTTTGGTGTTCTACAATGTGAAAAAATTGCGCTTGCATGCTCCGGCTTCTAAGCCAATATTTGTAGGGTCAAAAAAAAAATAACTGCGCGATGAATACAGCATTAACGCCACTTCTGTCATCCCCGAGGGCAATAATCCAAAGCATGATTGTCTTTCTGGCTGCCTGGCTGCTGCCGGCCCGGACGGCTGCGCAGGCCCTCCAGTTGAGCTTGGAAGACCATACCATTTGTGCCGGAGGCCATGAGGCTGTCATGACGCCCGAGGTCAGCGGAGGCCTGCCGCCCTATACTTTTGCCTGGACGCCTGCCGACGGGCTCAGTTGCGTCAATTGCCAGTTTCCGGGCGCTTCCCCCGATACGACCACTACCTACCAGCTCACCGTTGTGGATGCGGCCGGCAATACGGCTACGGCTTCCTCTATCGTGACGGTGGTTCCTGTGCTTTCGCTATCCCTTTCTTCGGAGTCCGATACCGTATGCGCGGCGGCTTTTGTAGTTATCAATGCCGCCTTAGCTGACGGCTTTGATGCCTGTACTTACAAATGGCAGATCGCTACCAGCGCCACAGGCCCCTGGCAGGATATGGCGGCTGCCTGGAACGACGCCTTTCTGTATCCGGCTACCCAGGGCTGGGCCATAGGCGCTACCACTCATTACCGCTGTATAGCCACCTGCGCGCTTGCGCCCTGCCTCGTGGTTACTTCCGACCCCATTGCCCTCACCGTAGCGGCCCTGCCGGCGGCTAGCCTGAGTCCGGCCCGGGCATTTGTATGCCAGTACGAGCCGCTGACCCTCACGGCCGCCCTTTCGGGAGGCGCGGGCAGTTGTGACCTGCAATGGCTCAGTAGCGCCAATCCGGACGGCCCCTGGACGCCTGTAGCCGGCGCCGACGGCCCTATGTTTGAGGCGCCTACCGACGTTTTGGGCAGCGTATACTATACCGTGCAATATGGCTGCGCGGGCTTCAACTGCGGGGCTGCCGTACAGGGCTTGCCCGCTAAAGTGACCACCATCCTGCCGCCGGGTATCGCCATTACCTCTGCCGCCGATACCGCCGTATGCGTTGGGGCGACGCCGGCGCTGAACGCACACACTACAGGAGGCGATGCCGACTGTACCTTGCAATGGCAGCGCGCTTCAAGCCCCGATGGCCCCTGGGCGGACGTCCCCGACGCCCATACGCCCAACTGGGCGCCGCCAACCCAGTCGCCGGGGCTCAGCTTCTATCGGGCTTCCTACTACTGCGCTGCCGACACCCTGGCCGATGACGACGTCTTTCGACTGCGCATCGGCAACGTCTACAATGCAGGGCCCGGGCAGCCGGCCTGTATGGAGGTCACGGTGCAACAGTTTACCAACGTCTACAACCTGAGTTTTTCCATCAGCTTTGATACGGCTTTGCTGGAGCTCGCCGCCATCGGTCACTTTGGGTTGCCGGGCTTGTCTATGGCCAATTTTGGCGCCCCCTTGCCCAATCCCGGCATGGGCAGCTACAATGCCCATACCCTCACCATGAGCTGGAGCGACCCAGATTTCAGCGGGGAGACCCTGCCCGATGGCGCGGTTTTGTTTACGTTATGCTTTACCCCCCGGAGCGCGGCTGTCGCAGGCTCCAGTCCGGTTGCCTTCACCCAGGCAATCATGCCCCTGATCGCCCAGATGCACGTCTTCCCGAAGCCGGCCAGGGAGTTTCTCTCCGGTACGGTATACTTTGGTACGAGCTGTTTTGGCGCCATCTCCGGCGTAGTTGCTGTTGATGTGCAGCCCGACCCTGCCGTTGATCTGTTGCCGTCTCTGCAAACCGTTTGTACGGGCGGGCAGGCCCTGCTTACGGCCTCGTATTCAGGCGGCGCCGGGTCGTGCGCGCTCCATTGGTTTAGCGCGCCGGCGCCCGATGGCCCCTGGACGCTGATCCCCGGCGCTACCGCTACCGTTTATGCGCCGCCCGTAGCCGAGCTGGGCGTCCGGTACTATTCGGTCATATTCGATTGTACGGGCGGAGACTGCAACGAAGGGCTTTCAAATATTGCTGAAGTGCGGGTGCAAGAACAGATTATAGGCGACGAGATCGTAGCGACGCTCTCGGCCTGCAATACCTGGCAGCTCAGCGCGCCCCTGCCGCCCACCTACTTTGGCCCTGTGCAATTGCTGTGGACCCTGCCCGACGGCAGCCAAAGTACCGGGTTTCAGCTACAGGCGGGCCTGTCGGGGCTTTATCAGTTGAGCGTCGATATTCCCGGCACCCAATGCCAGGCTGTACTTTCCCGCTTCATCGATGTAGAGGCTGCTTCCTGTGCCGTCGTTAGCGGCAGCGTCATTTATGATACCGACAACAACTGTAGCCCGGATGCCGGAGAGGCCGGCCTGGCCAACTGGATGGTGCGCGCCATCGGAGCTGAGGGGACGTTCTACAGCCTTGCCGACGGCGCCGGGCAGTATTCCTTCTCTTTGCCGTTGGGGGAGTATACCGTAAGCGCCCTGCCGCCTTCCGCTTCTTGGGCGCCCTGCGCCGATGCCTACGCCGTGATCCTGTCGGAAGCCGGCGAACAACAACTGCTTGATTTGCCTGTACAGTACGCCGCACTTTGCCCCGAATTGGACGTGCAACTGTCGGCGCCGCTGTTGCGGCGCTGTTTTGCCAGCCCTTATTACATTCAGGTGTGCAACCAGGGCACCGAAACCATTCCTGCCACCGAAGTAACCCTCTCTCTCGACGCCTTACTCACCTACGAAAATGCCCAATATCCGCCGGATGATGTGGATGGGCAGCTCATTACGTGGACCCTCGACACGCTGGCGCCGGGCCAATGCCGGCAGTTTTGGGTCAATGTAACCGTGAGCTGTGAGGCCGCTCTGGGGCAGGCGCACTGCTCTACCGTTACGGCTACGCCCGACCTGCTCTGTACGCCGGCTTCGGCCTCCTGGTCGGGGGCGAGTCTGGTAGTTTCCGGCGAGTGTGCCGGCAATGCCGCCGTTTTTCGCGTTCGCAATGCCGGCCTTGGAGCCCTCAGCGCGCCGGCCAATTGCATCGTCATCGAAGATGTAGTGATGCTGATGCAGCAGCCCCCGGCCATCGACGAGCTGAATGTGGGCGAAGAGCGCGTCTTCGAGTTTCCGGCCAATGGGTCTACC
>CAYOTJ010000355.1:1774-4653 GCA_964406855.1 uncultured Saprospiraceae bacterium | reverse complement strand
ATGCCTGGCGGGCAGCGGATCAGGCCGGCAGAATGTTTGCCATTCTTGCCTTCGTTACCCTGCTTTCGCTCTATGCGGGGGGAGCTACGGCTTGGTAGGCATCGGCTCTGCCGCCAGTGTTGTTGGTGGGGGCTTATTTGGCGGTCGTTAATTTTAAGCTTATATTTTGGCTGCTCATTTTTTGCCTGCCCCTGTCTACAGAGGTAGAACTGCCCGGCGGGTTTGGCACTGATCTGCCCACCGAGCCCCTGATTGTGGGGCTTATGCTGATTTTTTTTCTGCAATTAGCCCATGTAGTCAAACACTATCCCGGAGGCTTTGTCAGGCATCCCATCACATTGTTGCTCTTTTTGCACTTAGCCTGGATTTTTACCACCGCCCTGCTTTCCGATCTCTTTGTCGTGTCGCTCAAGTTTTCCTTAGCTAAGATATGGTACGTGGTTACTTTTTACTTTTTGGCCGGGCAATTGCTGCGCGAAGAGGCCGATTTCCGGAAGTTGTTTTGGGTAGCTTTCTGGCCGATGTTGTTTGTGGTGATTGTAGTTATGATTCGCCATGGGGCGCATGGTTTTTCCTTTGCTGATGTCCATAAAGTGCTCCACCCCTTTCAGCGCAATCACGTCAATTATGCAGCCACGCTCACGCTATTCTTCCCTTTTATCGTGGCTGCGTGGCAGTGGTTCCCGCATCGCTCCAAAAAGTGGTGGTTTATGGCCGCTTGCGCTTTGTTGTTTCTGGCGGCTATTTATCTGTCGTATACGCGGGCTGCTTATATCGCTTTGATCATTGCATTAGGCGCTTACTTCGTTATCCGCTGGAGGCTCGTTGGTTATGTGCTTATCCTGTCGCTCATAGGCGCCATTGCAGGCGCTGTTTATGTTGTACAAGATAACCGCTACCTCGACTATGCTCCCAACTATGATCGAACCATCTCCCACGAAAGCTTCGATAACCTCATTGAGGCCACGTATAAAATGGAGGACATTTCCACTATGGAGCGGCTCTATCGCTGGGTTGCCGGCGGGCAGATGATGCCTTATCGACCCTGGAAAGGATGGGGGCCGGGCAATTTTGTCAACTTTTACCGCTCCTACACGGTGCTTAGCTTCCGAACTTACGTCAGCAACAACCAGGAAAACTCCGGTATCCACAGCTATTACCTCATGACCCTGGTAGAACAGGGTATTCCCGGCCTGTTTTTACTGTTGCTGTTGCTGGGCTACACCCTGCTGCGGGGTCAGCAAATTTACCATCAACTGACAGGCCGCCCCGGCCGACAGCAGATCGTTATGGTCGCCCTGTTATCCCTTGTAATCATTGATGCCTTCCTGCTAATCAACGACCTGATTGAGACCGATAAAGTAGGTTCTTTCTTTTTTATCAACATGGCGCTGTTGGTCAATCAGGAGCTGGCACTCCGCACGCCCGGTAGCGACCTCCGTTGACCGGAATTTCTCAACCGCCACATAAGAATCACCTACGGGCTGCCAATCGAATTGTAAATTTGCCGGCCCAAAACACATGCTTTGGGCAGACGTTGTAGTTAGCGCTGGCAAATTTTGTATGCAACCCGCTGTATTTGCCCGGGGTGCTGTGCACAAAACTTACCAACGCGCGTTATATTCATTTCATAACGAGTGTCCTATGAACTTCTCCATCTACAGTTGGCTGCGCCGTTGCAGCCTGGCGCTATTAGGCGTTACCGGCCTGGTTACTACCATGCAGGCCCAGGTACTGGCCCCCGATTTTTTATGCGTCAGCAATGATACCCTGCATTGGGCGCCAGTCATCAACAACTGCGGGCCTTTTGCCGGGTATTTAGTCTTTGGCAGCACCCAGCCCAATGGCCCCTATAGCTTGTTGTCAACGGTGACCAATCCCAATCAAACCTCCTTTTTCCATACAGCAGCCAACGGCCAAACGTGGTATTACTACCTCCAAAGCGACCACAACTGCCCTGGCCAAACCCGGCTCTCCAGCGATACCCTCGATAACCGCATCCCGCTCATGGGCAACATCCGACGGGCCAGCGTCGAAGGTGGCGGCGTTGTATTGGCCTGGGAAGCCAGCACCTCGCCCGAAACCTTTGCCTACGTCATCAGCCGGTCGGGCAATATGGGCACCGTCGTCGTCGATACTGTTTTTGGCGTCAATACCCTCAGTTACACCGATTTTGGCGGTATGCCGTCCGATCGTAGCGAAACCTACTTCGTTGTAGCCCTCGATCCCTGTGGCAATAAAAGCTTAGTGGGGCAGTCGCATAGTACGGTATTTATGAACCTTACGGCGCCTACTGCCTGCCAGGCTTCCGTTGATCTCAGTTGGTCGGCCTATGTAGGCTGGACCCAGGGGGTTGCCCGTTACGAAATTTTTGCCGCCGTCAACGGCGGATCGCCAACCTTGGTGGGGCAAACGACGGCTACCACTTTTAGCCATACCCAAATCAACAACGGAGAAAACATTTGCCTGTACATCGAAGCCATAGCCAATGGAACCGCCGATCGGGCCCGATCCAATGAGCGCTGCGTAGCCGTATCCATTACCCAGCCCCTGCGCAATATCGATCTGCTGGCTGCCGACGTAACCCCCACCGGCGAGGTCGTCGTTGAGTGGAGTTGGAACCCCGCCGCCGTTATCAATACTGCCAATGCCAACCGCTTCCGCCCCGGCAATGATGCTGCCGCCAACCTCGGCATCAACCTCGCCAATCCGCTCAATGCCCTCAATACCCTCATTGATGCCAATCCGCCAACTACCAGCGGACTCGAATACGTGATCGTCGCCCGCGACGAGTGCGGCAACACCATCACCTCTAATTCGGTTTTCACCCTGGCACTTCGCGGCCAGGCTTCCGGCGACGGCTTCAATCGACTTCAGTG
>CAYOTJ010000355.1:0-1764 GCA_964406855.1 uncultured Saprospiraceae bacterium | reverse complement strand
ATCAGCACGACCTGCTCACCGACCTCACCTTCGAGCTGGTAAAAGTGAGCGCCACCGGCAATGAAACCGTCGTATACACCGGCGGCCCCGATGTGCTCAGCTACGATGATCCCGTCGATCCGCTCAACAGCGAAGAGTGTTGCTACTACCTCCGCGCCCGCCTCAACCTCACGGCGCCCGACGGCAAAACCTTCGACCGCACCGTGCGCTCATCGCGGGTATGCCTCAGCCAGCCCGTGCTGCTTTATGTGCCCAATGTATTCGCGCCCAACGGCATCAACCGCATCTTTAAACCCCAAACGCCTACCCAGAACCTCGAAAGCTATTCAATGAATATTTATGATCGTTGGGGAGGCTTAGTCTTCACCAGCGATAACATCGACTTGGGCTGGAATGGCGATCGCGGCCAGGAAGCCATGCCGCAGGGCGTATACCTCTACCACATCGTCATTAAGCAGGCCAACGGGCAAAGTCTCGAAAAAACGGGTACCGTAGCCCTCATCCGATAGCCCGCATGGCGCGCCCCCGTATCATCTGCACCGTCACCAACGACCTCCACCAAGACCAGCGCATGCACCGCATCTGCCAGGCCTTGGCGGAGGCCGGTTTTGACGTGTGGCTCGTCGGGCGGCTAAAACCCGACAGCCGGCCCTTGCCCCATCAAACTTATCGCAGCCATCGCTTAACCTGCCGCTACCAAAAGGGCAAGCTTTTTTATCTCGAATTTAACCTCCGGTTGCTCTTTTTTCTGCTCCGCCATCCTGCGCGCTACATCAATGCCGTCGATCTCGACACCCTGCTTCCCGGCTACTTGGCCGCGCGTTGGCATGGCGCTGCCTGCATCTACGACGCTCACGAGTATTTTACCGAAACGCCCGAAGTAGTGCGCCGCCCCGCCGTACGCCGCGTATGGTCGTGGCTGGCCGGTTGGCTCATCCCGCGTGCGGATGCCGCCTATACCGTGGGCCACGCCTTAGCCGAAGCCCTCGGCCGGCGCTATGGCCGCCCCTTTGGCGTGGTGCGCAATCTGCCGATGCGCAATCCTGCTCACCCCACTGCCGCTTCGGCTACACGGGTGTTACTCTATCAGGGCATGCTCAATGAGGGCCGGGGCCTTGAGGCAGCCATAATGGCCATGCGCCAGCTACCCGACTGCGAGCTCTGGCTGGCCGGCGATGGCGATATGCGCATTCAGCTACAACAATTGGCCGCCCGTGAACAACTCAGCCACCGCATCAAATGGCTGGGCTTTGTGCCGCCGGCCAGGTTGCCCGAGCTCACCCGCCAGGCTTGGCTCGGCCTTAATTTGCTCGAAAATACCGGACTCAGCTACTACTACAGCCTCGCCAACAAGTCGCTCGACTATATCCAGTGCGGCCTGCCTTCCATCAATATGGACTTCCCGGAGTACCGCGCCCTGCACCAGCGCTACGGCGTATTCGTACTCCTGCCCGAGCTGTCGGCCCAGGCCTTGGCGCAAGCAGTACTTGCGCTCATTGCCCATCCCGGCCGCTACGAAGCCCTGCGGCAAGCCTGCTTGTCGGCCGCACCCGAGCTATGCTGGGAACAGGAAAAAGAAAGCCTGTTGCAATGGTATCACAGCCCCGGCAAATAAAAAACGGGCCGCTATCTGCATCGAGATAACAACCCGTTTTTAGATTCATTCACATTGGGGGCCTCCCCCGCATAGCATCTTGCACCACAAGCATCCTGCGCGGGGGCGCTACGCTGCGGGGCTCGCTCATCGCTCGGCCGGCGCCCTTT
>CAYOTJ010000354.1:0-4684 GCA_964406855.1 uncultured Saprospiraceae bacterium | reverse complement strand
CGCGCTCCAGGGCGGTTGCGGCGCCATTGCCGGCAGCCCCGGTTTCGGTTTGGGCTAGTCCGGCGTCGGGCCTGCCGCCAAGGGCTAAACGCAAAGCGAGGCCCACCACCGCCACCAATGCCAGCGCGGCGGCTACGCGCATCCATACGGGCGGCATGCGGCGGCGCGTGCGTGCCGCCATCTGCGCCCGCATCCGGGTCAGCCTTTGGGCGTGGTCGGCCTCGGGGCGGCTTCGGTAGCCCTCCATAGCGTCGGCCAGCCATTCGTCGGAGCGGGCAGCCTGCTCCAATTCGGCTTCATCGCGCCGGTTGGCCTCGCCTTGCACCCAGCGGCGCAGCAGTTCGGTCAGGTTGCTTTTGCGCATAGCTTTACTCATGGTTGTGGCCCATGCATATTTTAAGATTTCGTCGGCCGTTTTGCAGATGCGACCTCACCTGCCCCAGCGGCTCGCTGCGCGCCAGGGCTATCTCCTGATAGCTTTTTTCCTCAAAGTAAAACAGTTGGATACATTGTTTTTGTTGTTCGGGCAGCCGCTCGATGCAGTGATGCAGGCGAGGCAACTGGTCTGAATCGGCAGTCGTCTCTTCCAATGGATGCAATTCGGAGCTGGATTGCATAAGCTGGGGATCAAAATTAAACGTGGGGTCGCGCTGCTCGCGGCGTAGCTGCATCAGGCAGTGGTTGCGCACAAAGGTGTGCAGCCAGTTGCGAAAGTGGTGTATTTCGTGTTGGGGTACCTTCTGTATTAAGGCCTCAAAAATGGCCATCACGGCGTCTTCGGCCCGGCTCTCGTCGGCGAGATAGCGGAGACATAGGCCGTATACCAGCTCTAAGTAGCGGTCGTATAGCAGGCTCAGCGCTTCCATTTGCCCCTGCTGCTGAAAAAGCGCCAGTAGGCCTTCGTCGGGCAGATCGGCGCCCGGCTTACTCGCCGGGCGGCTTGGGCGTAGGAAGCGGCGCAGCATAGCGGGCTACTTCTGGCGGAAGAAAATGGTTATGGGCACGCCCTTAAAGTTGAAGTGCTTGCGCAGGTGGTTTTCGAGGTAGTTTTTATAATCTTCCCGGAGGTGCTTGGGGTAATTGCAGAAAAACACAAAGGCCGGATAGGCTAACGGCAGTTGGGAGACGTACTTGATCTTGATGAAATTGCCGCGATAAGCCGGAGGCGGGTAGCGCTCAATGGCTTCGAGCATCACGTCGTTGAGTTCAGACGTCTTGACGCGGCGACTGCGGTTTTCGTGCACCTCCATGACGGCTTCTACCGTCTGGAAGATGCGCTGCTTTTCAAGGGCCGATACAAAGAGAATGGGCAGGTCGTTGAAGGGGGCGATGCGCTCCCGGATGGTCTTTTCTATATCGCGGGCCGTGTTGGTTTCTTTTTCCATCAGGTCCCACTTGTTCACTAATAGTACGATGCCCTTGTTGCGGCGCTGGGCCAGTCGGAAGATGTTGACGTCTTGAGACTCCACGCCCAAGGTAGCGTCGATCATCAGCACGCAGACGTCGCATTCCTCCAGGGCTTTAATGGCCCGCATAACGGAATAAAACTCCAGGTCTTCGGCTACTTTGGCCTTCTTTCGGATGCCCGCCGTATCGATGAGGTAAAATTCCTTCCCAAATTTATTGTAATGGCTGTGTATGGCGTCGCGGGTGGTGCCGGCAATATCGGTAACGATGTTGCGCTCTTCGCCCAGCAGGGCATTGGTGAGGCTGGACTTGCCCACGTTGGGCTGCCCCAGTATGGCGATGCGCGGAATTTCGCGGGGGGCTTCTTCCTCTTCTTCGATATGCTCTACGATGGCGTCGAGGAGCTCGCCGGTGCCGCTGCCTGTGATGGAGGAGAGGAAGAAGGTATTTTCAAAACCCAGCCCCCAAAATTCGTTGGCTTCCAACTGCCGCTGGGCGTTGTCTACCTTGTTGACCACCAAATAAACCGGCTTTTTGATGCGGCGCAGCATATCGGCTACCTGCTCGTCGAGGTCGGTGAGGCCCGTGGTTACATCTACCATAAACACCAGTACAGTGGCCTCTTCGATGGCAATTTGTACCTGCGAGCGGATGGCTTTTTCAAAAATATCTTCGGAGTCGCGCACAAAACCGCCCGTATCGACGACGGTAAAGTTTTTGCCATTCCAGAAGCTGGAACCGTAATGACGATCGCGGGTTACGCCGCTTACATCGTCGATAATAGCCTGTCTTTCTCCTATTAAGCGGTTAAACAGTGTGGACTTGCCCACGTTGGGCCTTCCAACAACCGCGACAATATTGCTCATCGTTTATTTTCTTGGAAAGGGCAAAGGTAAGGAAATCTGCGGGATTATTCCACTAACAGCGTATAGACCTGCTCGAAATCAGTTGTAGCGCGCACTTGTTTGTAGTAACTGTCGTGCAAATGGGCCAGGCGGTTCATGAGGCCAAGCAGCACTTCTTTCTCCGCTTCGGAGAGGTCGCCTACTACCACCCGGGCTACCCGATCGGCAATGGGCCAACTGCGGGCAGCCAGCTCGCGGCCTTTGGGGGTGGCCCGCACCCGCTTCGAGCGGCGGTCGTGGGGGTCGGGATACTCTTCCAATAAGCCCGCCTGTACTAAGCGCTTAATGATGTCGACGCCGGAGGGGAATTCCGAGAGCATGGCATAGATGAGTTCGCTTTTCTTGGGCTCGCCCATCTCCAAAGTTTGCCAGAGGTACCCCAGGTCTTCAAAGTTATTGAGTTCCAAGGCTGCGAAAGCTTTCTTGGCATAAAGCGAAGCATAGCGGCTGAGTTTGCCCAGCATACGGCCTATGTGGGCGTTCAGGGGTACGCCCGGCTCATTGGGGTCGGTACTCCATGCATGGTCGGTGGCGGTATGCGCCAGATACCAGCGGCAAAAGTCGCGCAAATCCGGCTCCGGAACGGCGGCTTCATACTCGCCCCAGGCTACTGCCAGATCGACCAATTTATTTTTGCTCTTTTCTTCCATTACTGCATAAACAATCGATTCAAAACTATGTTTTCGTAGCTATTAAGCGACTGAGAAGCAAAAATACAACGATTTCAGAAAAAAAATCAAAAAAAACTTGACAAATAGTATGAAATCATAGTATTTTTAACCCGAATTTAATATTTTACTTAGAAAACATAGTTTTATGCTGGCATCGCTTCGCCAGGTGAGCAAAGAATACCAAACCGGCGACCAGCGCATTGTGGCGCTGCAACCTACTACGCTGGACTTTCGGGAGGGCGAGCTCACCTTAATTATCGGGCCTTCGGGCAGTGGCAAAACGACTTTGCTGTCGTTGCTGGGTTGTGTCATTTACCCTTCGGCGGGCGAGCTGTGGGTAGACGGGCGGCACATCAACGAATTGAGCGAGCGCGAGCTGGCCCGGCTGCGCCTGCAAACCATAGGCTTTGTGTTTCAGAATTTCAATCTGTTGGCGCCGCTGTCGGCTGAAGACAATGTGGCCATGCCGCTGCGCCTTCAGGGCAAGGCCCAGCGCGAGATCAAAGAAAAGGTAGAATCGGCGCTGGCTATGGTGGGCATGACCGACCGCCGCCGCAACCTGCCCAAGCAGCTATCCGGGGGGCAGCAGCAGCGCGTAGCCATTGCCCGGGCGCTGGTAACTGACCCCAAGCTCATTCTTTGCGACGAGCCCACGGCCTCGCTCGACAAGAGTTCGCTGGGCATTGTGATGGAAGAGTTGCGGGCCTTGGCCGACGAGGGCAAGTCGGTGGCGGTAGTGACTCACGATCCTCGTTTGAAACAATATGCCCATCGCATCATCCAGGTAGACAATGGGGAAGCCGCCGAATCGGCCGATTTTGAAGCTTAAAGCCGGGCAAAAATGCCTTCACTCGGGCTTATGTTTCCTTTGTTTGGACCAGGGGGTGAAGCGGTATGCCCTCCTTGCCTTATGGAATAGCGCAGCGTAGATTCCATAAGGCAAGGAGGGCATAATAGCGGAACACCCGGCGCCGCGCAGGATGTCTGAATCAGTAGATGTTATGCGGCGGGGCCCCAAAAAACCATTAGACTTCTTCTCAAATCATCCGAATCATGTACAAACACACACTTATTTTGAGTTTTATGTGGCTGTGGCTGGCGGCCTGCGGAAGCGAGGCTGAAAAGAGCGCGGAAGGCCAGGCGCCGGCTACGGATAGCGTAGGCGTGGCTGCGGCTGCGGCGGTGCGCCAGGTGGTGGGTATTGCCATAGTGGAGCCCAGCGAGCGCATTGTGCGCCTGACGCCCGAGCAGAGCGGCTACATCCGGGAGGTAAAGGTGAATATAGGCGACAAGGTGAGCAAAAACCAGGTGCTGGTAGTGCTGGATGCCGAGGTGGAGCGCGCCCAGGTGGGGCAGGCTTCGGCGAAGGCGGCCACGCAAAATGAAGCCATTGCAGCGGCCCGCGAGAATCTGCGGCTGCTGGAGGTGAAGTTGGGCAAAGCCAGGGCCGATCTGGCGCGCAACGAGGCCCTCTTTGCCGGCAACGCCCTGACACAACAGCAGTTGGACGACAGTCGGGCGCTGACGGCCGACCTGAGCCAGCAGCTTCGGGTACAGGAGGCCGCCCTACGCGAACAGCAGCGCCGCTTAGGCGAGGCCCAGGCCGATGTGGGCTACTTTCAGACGCTGGCCGACCAGAAGGTGGTACGGTCGCCCATCAACGGAGCGGTGCTGTCGTTAGACGCCCGCATGGGCGAGTAC
>CAYOTJ010000353.1:0-4711 GCA_964406855.1 uncultured Saprospiraceae bacterium | reverse complement strand
CTATAAACCGGCCCTGCTACCTCCTGCTCGTACACTTCGCGCCAGCCGGCCCAGCCGTGTAGCGGCGAAAAGCTGCTGTTGTGCCAGAGCGATACTTGCCAGCCGCCATACTTTTGCAGGCCGGCCCGGAGGCTGCGTATCTGGGCTGCGGCCGCTTCGGGGCCAAGCTTGAGGTAGTCGCGCAGGGTTACGTCCATAAAGGTGGTGGGTATGAGCAGGAGCTCGGTGGTATGATCCCGCTCCAGGTCATACCATAAAAAAGGAATGGCTAACCCGGCCCTAAAGCCTGGCGCATCGGCAAAAGCTAAGGAATAGTCTTCCCGTATGCCTGCCTCCAGCAGCCGGCGGTAGGTATGCGGGAAGCGGAGCTTTAAAAAATGCTGTCGGCTAATGGTGATGGGTCTTTCCAGCGCTTGTGTCAGATAGCGGATTTCGCGTTCCAACTGCCCTGTCGGCTCATTAGAGCGGTAAGAGGGGTGTATGCCCACGGCATATCGCTGTGCCAGCCGGGCCGCCAAGCGCTTTAGCCGGGGGTGCGTTGGCGGAGCGCCGGGGTCAAATGGCCCGCGCGGCGCCATAAGCATAAAATAGGCCGGCTGCGGCCCGCTTAAGCGCTGATGGAGCGCGTCGAGGTAGTTGAAGGTATCATAGGGATCGGGCTCGCGGCCCAAGGCCGCCGCTAAGCGCTGCCGGCTAAGCGCCCACTTTCCGCCGAGCAAATCTGCCGAAGCCCGCGCCCAGCCGCGCCAGCCCCGCAGCGCATAAGCGTCGGGAATGGCGGCAACGCAAAAACCTTAGCCATGCAGCGGCCGAGCCAGTCGGCCCATTGCTGCACCACCGGCTCGTGCAGCCACTGCGCCCGGGCGGCCAGCGAAGCCGCCGCTGGAAAGCGACCATAGCCGTCGGCCTCAAAAGGGAGGTACTCTTCGTACCGGCTGGCCATAAAAAAGCCGGCTGCCAGCAGATCGAAGTCGATATCGGGGCCTGTATTGCCTTTGTCTTTAAAAAGATAAGGCAGGCCGACCGGGTTTCGGCCGGCATGAATCTGCAAGTCGCTTCGGATGTTTTTCTCGTCGAGCAGCCCCTGCGGCCGCAACCATACCTCCCGATCCGCATGGCGCTGATGGCTGTAATTCAATCGAATATATGGGAAGCTGAGGTATTCGTCCAAACGGGAGGTAGCCTTCCAGGAGCAACCCAGCAGCCGGCCCAACACCAGGTCGAGGGTGTAAGCCAAACGCCCGGAAACCGCCCCATGAACAAAAACCATTACCTCCATGACCTTAGTCATTTGTACGTTTCAAAAAAAATTCAGATTTTTGGCAAAAATCCTTTAATTTCTATAATGCAGGGTGTAATTATAACGCAAAATTTTAAAACCCCGGAAAAGTATGACAGAATCATTTCAGGAGATTAGCACCATCAGAAATATCCTGATGGGGCAGCAGATGGCCGAGTACGATACCCGCTTTGACGACGTGCTCAACCAATTGAAGGAGCAGGCAAATCGCATGGAGGAAATGAACAGGCAGTGGGCCGAACAATTGGCCGCGCTCAGCGCCGTAGTGGCCGGCAACCATGCCGAAATCAATAGCCGGTTAGACGCCGTAAGCCAGGAGGAAAGGCATCGCATAGGCCGACTGCTGCGCGGCATGAGCGATCAATTGCTCGGCGGTTGATCCCCGCCGCTAAAGCCAAATCCATGACCTCTTCCCGCATGCCCTCCGATCGGCAGCTCTTAGAGCAGCTGAAAGATATTCTCCTGCGCGACGACCGGCAGGAGCTGGAAGCGCTGCGCCATATTCTCGACAACCGAGAGGAGCTGGAAGCGCGCGTGGGGCCTATCCTTGAGGAGCAGCTCGAATTGATGCGCGCGCATTTCCCCCGGCAGTACGAAAAAGCCGTAGAGCGCATCATCGACGCCCGCCTCAAAGCCAATCAGGAAGAACTCATCAACATCCTGTACCCGAGGCTGGGCAAGCTCGTACGCAAGTTCATTGCCAACGAATTTAAGCTGTTGCGTGAGCGCATCGACCAGCAACTCCGCAAAAGTCGCTTCGTCTTCTGGCGGCGCAATAAAGCTGCGGGCGCTACGGCCGATGAGCTCATCGCCTCCCTCGACGCCGGCGCCATACAGGAAGTATACGTGGTAAGCCGCGAAAGCGGCCTGCTGCTGGGTAGCGCCTCGGCTGCCGAAACTGCCGACAAAGATATGATCGCCGGTATGCTCACGGCCATCAAAGCCTTTGCCGAAGACGCCTTCCACCGCACCGACGAAGAGCTGCAAAGCATACAGTATGGCCACTATCAGTTGCTCATTCACAACTTCTACAACTACTACATCGCGCTGGCCATAGCCGGCGCTGTCAGCGAGGCCGAAAAGGATCAGCTCACTTCCGATATACTCGATTTCGCCGAAAAACATCTTTCGGGTGACTTAAGGGAGCCCGATGCGTCTTTTTATTATATACTGCAACAGCGGCTGACCGCCAGCTTTATTCGATCATCAATAGGGAGCATAAGAGCATGATTACCAGTAAAAAAATAGTAATTACCGGGCAGTTTGGCGTAGGCAAGTCCTCGCTTTTTAATCGTTTTATTACCAATACATTTAACGAAAAATACCTGACAACCATCGGCGTTCGCGTGGATAAAAAAGTGATTCGCCTCAAACAAGCCGAAATTACCCTCATGCTTTGGGACTTAGCCGGTGAAATATCCCAGGAAAAAGTGCCCCGCCAGTATTTCGCCGGCGCGCACGGCATCATCTACGTCTTTGACCTCAGCCGGCCTTCTACCTATGCCCGCATCAAAGAAGACATGGAGCACATCGAGCGGGTGATGCCCGATGCGCTCATCTATAAAATAGGCAACAAACGCGACTTAGCCGACGAAGCCGCCATCAACCGCGCTATGGCCGAAGCCGCCCCGCAGGCACTCACCAGCGCCAAAACCGGCGAAAATGTCATCGAACTGTTTACCGAAATGGCCGCCCGCCTTGCCGGCATAGACGTGGAATAGCCGTTGGATGATCCCGCCAAACCAGTCTAAAATTCCGCTATTGTCGGCGGTTTTCATAAAGTTCCTTATCTTGTTGCAACAAAAGGGCTGTTTGGCCTGTATTATCACTTATAGTTGCCAAAGATATGGGAAAGAACCTTACCGCCGCGTTCATTTTGCTGGTCATCTATCTGCCGCTTTTTGCTCAGCAACAACTGCCTGCCGGACAAAATTTCTACGCCGATGGCCGGGAGGGTATCGTATACAACCGCGAGCTTTCTTTCGACTTCAAACTCGTCACCCCGCGTAGCTTTGCCTTGGGCGTCAACTTTGGCCAGCTCAAAACCTACTATCGCACCCGGCTCTATAACATCGAAATCGGCGACCTTCGCCACAGCCGCGAGTTTCGCCAGAGTTTCGATATACAATTGCCCAATACCAACACCGTTTCTAACCCCTTCATCTTCGGCAAGCAGAACCAGCTATACGTCCTGCGCGCCTCCATTGGCGAAAAGCGCTACCTCTCAGAAAAAGCGCGCCGCAAAGGCTTAGCCGTCGGCTTCAGCTACTTCGCCGGCCCGGCTATAGGTTTCCTCAAGCCCTACTACCTCAACCTCATTTACTACAACGATCAAGGCCCTCGCCCCATCATTCGGCCCGAACGGTATAGCCCCAACAATGGAGATACTTTCCTCGATATCTATAACGTATACGGCGCCGCCCCCTGGAGCAAAGGACTCGGAGAAGTAAAACTACTGCCCGGCCTCCATGCCAAAGCCGCCGCCCACTTCGACTGGGGCGCCTTCGACGAGCTCGTCAAAGCCATCGAAGCCGGCGTTATGGTCGACTTCTTTTTCCGCGACGCCCCCATCATGGTGGAAAGCCCCCAAACCCCCGGCGTAAAGAACACGCCGGTATTTGTCAACTTCTTCTTAAATTTGCAGCTCGGCAAACGCCGCTAATCATAAAGGATTGTCATGATTGATCTTCCCGTCGTAGAGTCGCCCAGCGCGCGCAACCGCAAGCCCGACTGGCTGCGCGTGAAACTGCCCATAGGCCCGTCCTACAAGCACGTGCGCTCCTTAGTAGACGAATACAACCTGCATACCATCTGCCAAAGCGGCAACTGCCCCAATATGGGCGAATGCTGGGGCGCAGGCACGGCCACGTTCATGATATTGGGCAACGTGTGCACCCGCTCGTGCAGCTTCTGCGCCGTCAAAACCGGTCGCCCCAACGAATACGATACCGACGAGCCCCGCCGCGTAGCCGAGGCCATCCGCCTCATGCAGGTCAAACACGCCGTCATCACTTCCGTCAATCGCGATGAACTCAAAGACAATGGCGCCGAAATCTGGTATCAAACCGTACGCGCCGTCAAAGAAGAGTCGCCCACAACCACCATCGAAACCCTCATACCCGATGTAAAAGCCAACTGGCCCGCCCTCGAACGCATGATCAGCGCCGGCCAGGAGGTAGTCTCCCACAACATGGAAACGGTGCGCAGCCTCTACCGAAAAGTGAGGCCCCAAGCCAAATACGAGCGCAGCCTCGAACAAATCCGCCGCATCAAGGAATACGGCAAACGAACCAAAAGCGGCATCATGGTAGGCTTAGGCGAAACCGAAGATGAAGTATTCCAAATCATGGACGACCTCTTAGCGCACGGCTGCGACGTGCTCACCATCGGCCAGTACCTCCAGCCCACCAA
>CAYOTJ010000352.1:0-4723 GCA_964406855.1 uncultured Saprospiraceae bacterium | reverse complement strand
ACCTTGTCGAGCGGCACGGACTCCAGCGCCACGACGGAGGAGTTGAACCGCTCGCAGATCTCGATGAGCTGGCGTGTGATGGGGCGCCCGAGGTCGTCATTGGTGCCGAGCAGCGTGTCGCCGAGCAGCAGGGCAAAAGGCAGCAGCACAAGTCCGGAGACAAGGCTGCGCCACAGGAGAATCAACGAGATCGGCGCATGGTCGGCGGCAAAGCGCACGGCGATGCCTGCATCGCCATCCTGAACGACCAAGTTGCGGGAAACGATGTTGGCGGCTGCACGATCAGATATAACTACGCCTTTAATTTTCTTATCAACCGGGCCGGCCGTGGTTACTCCGGTGTATAAAGCGCGCAGCGCAGCAACAGACATCTGTTCGCCGCCCTGGCTGCCGCCGCCGCAACGGGGGCCTGCCATCTGCACATCATCGGTAGTACGGATGATGAGTTGCTTATCGGTACGGAACACGCTGAGGATAGCCGTTACTTTGCCTTTGCCTTCGGGCGTGAGCACATTGCCAAAATCGGCATAACCGCTGGTACGCAGGATGATGCTGTTGGCGTTGCAATCTTCTACGGCATGGTTAACCGAAAAGCGATTGACAACATCGGCGTAAGGGGCGCCGGCGCTGGCATCGGCAAATTGCACATCGGTAAATTCTACCAAAGTGCTGAGCAGTTGCTTGAAGCGGTTGGCGTCGTTGAGCTCGGCGAGGGTTACGGGCGTAGCCGTAATGCCCTTGTCGGGGATACCCGGAATGACGTACTGCGGGATGAGCAGTTCTTCGATGGGCTCGCCGGGGCTGCCGTTGAGCTGTGGAAATCCATTATACTCACTGATATACAAGCCTTTGGCTTTAATGAATACCTGGCTACCCACGGGAAACTTGCCAAAAAGGCCGTTAGCGGACATGCGCACGGCAAAGCCGCCGGTGGCATCCTGCACGATGATTTGCTGGTAGAAGTTGCCGCTTTCGTCGTCGGCGGCTACTACGCCTTCCAGTACCCAGTCTTCGGTGATCTGAACGTCGGCAGAGCCGGTGTACAGGGCTTTCACCTGAGCGATGGTAGCGTTGGCAGTTAGGCCCGGCAGATTGGCTACCGGCGGCTCGTCAAATTCGTGATCTACACAAGCCACTACGCCAAAGCTAAGGGCGAAAATGGAAGCGGCAAAGAATAAATGACGTAATTGCATGACAATAATGCTTTAGAAGCGGAAACGCCGGATCACATCCGCACCGCCAGGTTAATGAAGTAAGTACGGCCAAAACTATAAAAATAACGACTCGGGAAGCGGTCGACGTCTTTGGTCTCAAAGTCGAAACGCGCCTGCTCAAAACCGCCGGTGATGAACTCCTGATTATCGAGCAGGTTGTTGATGCCTATATTGAGGTAGAGGAAAGTATTGTTGAACTTCCACGATTTGCCGCCAAAGAGGTTAATGGTCATGGCGGCAGGCAGTTTCTCCTGATCGATGATTTTATTCCAAAGCGGCGAACCCGGCGCGACGATGTCCTGCGACACGGTGGGGTCTGACACGTAAGAAACCGCTTCGGTGGTGCGGCGTTCGGGGTAAATATCTACCCATGAGTTGTCGAAGTAGTTGACATTGAGGTTGACAAACCAAAAACGGCGGCTGTTGTAGTTGAGGCCAACGGTATAGGCCGACTGAGGCGTGCCCGACAAGTAGTAGTTGTTGATGTAAACGGTGCGCTCACTGAGCTGCTGGGCTACATTATCGAGGAAAACCGTAACATTGGGTCGGTTGGCATAAGTAAACTGGCCTATAGCCGCTACGGCGCTGGCGGTGAGGCTGGGGGTGAGTTTCACCTCCGCAGCCAATTCTACCCCGCGGTGCTCGGTGGCAATACCCGTCATGACGTAGTTGACAAAGCCGCCCCGGCTGCCATCGGTAGTCTGGATGGCGTTGTCGAGGTAGAAACTGCGGTTAGATACCAGATTTTCAAAGCGGGTATAATAAGCAATAGCGCGCGCTTTGATTGCCGGCGCCTTGAGCAGGTACCCCCCTTCGATAGAAGTCATGCGCTCGCTGACGAGGTTATCTACCAGTTGATCGCGGCTGCGCGGGCTCACGAAAGCATCGCGCACATTGGGGGCACGGGTGAGGAAGGCGCCATTGACTAAGAAATAATTGCGACCGTCTAATTTGTAGGTCAGGCCGCCCTTTACGCCATAGTCCATGAAATTGGTGCGTTCGCTCTCTCCGGCGGAGTTTTCGGGGAAGCGGCCATTGGCCACGTTGCCAAAGCGCCAGAAGCGCGTATTGGTACCTTGAACAGAGGCAAAAATATCGAATCGGGGCAGATTGATCTCCAGTTGCCCCCAGGCATTGGCCTGGCGGATGTGATAGTCGAAATCATAACCAAAGCGGTCGCCCTGACGCACTAAGCGATTGGGAGCATTGATGTCGTTGGCGATGAAGTCGGCGTTGCCGGTACTGTCGAATTCGGCAAATTTATCGATGTCGACGTAAAATTCTCCACCGAGCAGGTCTTCCAGCACTTTGAAGTTACTGATGCGCTGCTGTTGGTAATTGAAGCCGGCATGAACGGCTACGCGCTCTGAAACAAAGGCCTCCAGTATGGTAGAAAAGATACCGCGCTGGACATCGGCCCGGCGTTCTTCAATAACGTATTGCGAGCGGCGGCCCGTAACGTTATTACCGGCAATGCCATCGGCATTAGGGATGGTGACAATGCTGTTTCGATTGACGAGATAGAGTTCATCCCAGTTGATCTGCCGAGCTGCCTCATTGGTGCGCAGCAGCTCGGCAACCTGTTCTGCCTGTGGGCCTTCGATATAGGAAGGAAGTTTGCGGTAGTAGTCAGGACGCGGGTCGGCAGCATTATACCAGTCAAGGGCCGAATCGCCGTCACGGCCAAACTGATAGCCCGCCGAGGTGGTGAGGTTTACGTAGTCGCCGATTTTCCAGTCGTGGCGAAGCGAGATGATCGGTTGGTGGGTATCGCGTACGCGGGCGTTGCGTTTTTCACCATTTTGGTAGCCCCAGTTGGGATTGTAGTAATTGCTGCCCGACAAGTCGTTCATCTCCTGTACGGAGGAAGTAGCCCGGCCGGTGATGGTGGGAGCGCCTAAACCCACGAGGCTCAGACGATGATGGTCGCCCAATTGCTTGTCGACACTCAGGTAGTAAGAATAACCATCGAAGAAGGTTCCGTCAATGTAACCTTCCTGCGCCCATCGCCGCGACAGCGAAGCCGATACAGCCCAGCCATTGCTCATCATGCCTGAGCTATAGGTGGCCATGAGGCGATTGCGAAACTGGGTATTGGAGGCGGCATACGATACGCGCAATTGTTTGCGCTGGCTGGAAGCCCTGAGGTCGATGTCGGAAGCGCCGGCCACGCCGCCAAAAGTAAAGGCCACTGGCTGGAGGCCAATGAGGTTGACGCGGTTGCGGGTGACGTCGTTCAGGCCGCCCCATTCCGACCAGAATACGCCGCCGGTTTCGAGGTCGTTAAACGGCATCCCGTTCAGGAATACGCTGGTGTAGCTGTTGTCGTAGCCCCTGAGGCGAAAGCGCCCCTGGCTGAATACAAAGGCTGCCGCATTGACGAATACGTCGCGCGAGGCCGTGAGCACGCCCGATACGTTCTGGGCGCCGGCGGCCGAGGGGTCGTCGTCGGAGAGGATGACCGTGGGAATGAGGTCTTCACCTGCTACGTCTTCGGCTTTTTCCTGAGGCGTAAGTTGCAGGTTGCCCGCATTGACCGTCGTTCCGCCCACCTGAGGCAGCCGCACTTCTTTTTCATAAGAAGCGTAGCCTTCTTTGGCGACGGAGATGACCACCGACTCCCCGGAGGTTACGACGATGAATTCAAAGCTGCCATCTGGCCCACTCGTCGTCACTACGCCCGGAACCTGGACTTTTGCGCCAGGCAATGGCAATTCAGTAGCTTGATCCGTGATCAAACCCCGAACCGTAACCTGGGCATGTAGCGATAAACAGAAGGACAAGGAGAGCAAGATGGCAAGGGTGACTTGCGTCACAAAAATGCTCGTTCGTGTCATAAAAACTTTTTAGATAAGGCGGTGCAAAGTTAAAGCAATATTCTCAGCCTTTGGTGGTTCTTTGGTCAGATTTTACATAAAGATAATAACAGGGTTGCGACAAATTCCGCTACTTTGTACCCGCATTATCGTCTTTATTCAATAAAACCATTGCCATGATGCGTAAAAAGTGGGCCTTCCTGACTGTTTTTGCAGCTTTTGCCACCGGAGCTTTTGCCCAGCAAACATCGGATGCTTTCCAAATTGGCCTGATCGGCTTTTACAACCTCGAAAATCTTTTTGATACCATCGACAGCCCCGATACCAACGACGCAGAATTTACGCCCGGCGGCGCCAATGCCTGGACGGGCAAGCTCTATGCTGAAAAGCAAGGCAATATGGCCCGCGTCATTAGCGAAATAGGCGTGAACCTCTCCCCGGATGGCCTCTCTATCCTGGGCGTGGCCGAAATTGAAAACCGCCTGGTGCTGGAAGAATTAGTAGCCCAGCCCGCCATCAGCCGGCGCAACTATCAGATCGTCCACTACGACAGCCCCGATCAGCGGGGCATTGACGTGGGGTTGCTTTACAACCCCAAATACTACAAAGTAACTGAAAGCCGCGCTGTGCCGTTGATGGTATACGAACCCGGCGACTCCAGCCGCATCTACACCCGCGATGTATTGGTGGTCG
>CAYOTJ010000351.1:316-4741 GCA_964406855.1 uncultured Saprospiraceae bacterium | reverse complement strand
GCCCCCAATGCGCCCGCCCGCGAGATGCGCTACATCGATGCCATCAGCGACGGCCTGCGCACCGCCATGCACCGCCACAACAAGCTGGTGCTGATGGGCCAGGACATAGCCGAGTATGGCGGCGCCTTCAAAATTACCGAGGGCTTTGTGCAGGAATTTGGCAAAGACCGGGTGCGCAACACCACCCTCTGCGAAAGCGCTATCATCGGCATCGGGCTGGGCCTGAGCCTTAAGGGCTGGAAAGCTATGGTAGAGATGCAGTTTGCCGATTTTGTGAGCTGCGGCTTCAACCAGATCGTCAACAACTTAGCCAAGTTGCACTACCGCTGGGCGCAAAACGCCGACGTAGTAGTGCGCATGCCCAGCGGCGGCGGCGTAGGCGCCGGCCCCTTCCACAGCCAAAGCAACGAGGCCTGGTTTTTCCATACGCCCGGCCTTAAGGTTGTATACCCCTCCAACCCCGTGGATGCCAAAGGCCTGCTGCTGGCTTCCTTTGACGACCCCAACCCCGTCATGTTCTTCGAACACAAAGCCCTGTACCGCCAGATCAGCGCCCAGGTGCCGGAGGGCTATTACACTACCCCCATAGGCAAGGCGGCGCTGGCCCGCGAGGGCGAGTCGGTATCCATCATCACCTATGGTATGGGCGTACACTGGGCCCAGCGCCTGTGCGATGAAAAAGGCATCTCGGCCGACATCCTCGATCTGCGCACCTTGCTGCCGCTCGACTACGACGCCATTGCCGCCACCATAAAGAAGACCAACCGGGCGCTCATCCTGCACGAAGACACCCTCACGGGCGGTATCGGAGGCGAAATTTCGG
This sequence comes from uncultured Saprospiraceae bacterium, assembly GCA_964406855.1. GTDB lineage: Bacteria > Bacteroidota > Bacteroidia > Chitinophagales > Saprospiraceae > JAUMBM01. Next base: position 3,918 of record CAYOTJ010000351.1, on the reverse strand, counting down.
CCTACATCGCCGAACATCTCTTCGAGCACCTCGACGCGCCGGTAGCGCGCGTGGCCGGGTTAGACACACCCATACCCTTCTCGCCCACCATTGAGCGGGAGGTGTTTATGCCCACCAACCGGCTGCGCCAGTCGCTTGAGCGATTGTTGAGCTATTGACAGCCGCCTTACATTCTTTTGCAGAAGCCGTTAAAGTGAAGTTATTTTCCCCGTACAAAGGACGACAGTAGGCAAAAAATTCTACATTTGCCTTTATTTCACCAATGCATGGGATTAATATGACAAACATCAACACGGCAACAGACGGCTCGGGTAAGCACCCTAAAGGGCTTTATGTGCTCTTTTTCACAGAGATGTGGGAGCGCTTCGGCTATTACCTCATGTTGGGTATTTTTGCCCTCTACATGCTCGATAGCTGGGACAGCGGCGGCATGGGCTTTTCTGCACAAAAAAAATCCGACGTCTACGGCACTTATATAGGCTTAGTATACCTCACGCCTTTCATTGGCGGCTTGCTGGCCGACCGCATTATGGGCTACCGCCGCGCCATTTTTTTAGGCGGCGCGCTCATGGCGGCGGGCTACTTAGGTTTAGCCATTCACAATGAAATGGCTTTTTACATATCGCTGATGCTCATTATCTTGGGCAACGGCTTCTTCAAGCCCAACATCAGTACGCTGGTGGGTAACCTCTACAACGACAGCCGCTATGTGGCCAACAAAGACAGTGGTTACAACATCTTCTACATGGGCATCAACATCGGGGCCTTCATTTGCAATTTTGTGGCCGCTTACATGCGCAACAACTTCGGCTGGGGCTACGCCTTTGCCGCCGCAGGTATAGGCATGATCCTCGGCCTCATCATCTTTGCCAATGGCACCAAGCACATCAAAGAAGCCGATGTGCTAAAGCCCGTAAAACCCGGCGACCTGAGTACAGGCGTCATCCTGGCGTCTACCATCCTGCCCATGTTCGTCTTTGGCGTCATTGGTTATTTCCTCAAAGGAACAACCGGCCCCGACAATCCCGGCGGCAACTTCTTTGGCACCGACAGTAACGATGCTTTCATCTTTGGCTGTATTCCGGTTATCGCCTTCTTCATTTACATGATGCTCAAGGCCGATGCCGAAGACCGTCGCCCCATTGGCGCCCTGTTGTCGGTTTATGGCTGTATCGTCATCTTTTGGGCCGTATTCCACCAAAACGGCGACGCCCTCACCGTATGGGCTGAAGAGTACACCCACCGCGAGCTGCCCGCCGCCGTAGGCCAGGCCGCCGATGGCGTAGGCATGGCCCAAACCGTAACTTATGGCGAGTGGGTAGACATGTCGGATGCCGACTACCAAAAATACTACGACGGGCTCGTCGCTCAAAAAGAGGCTCTGCCCGCAGGCAGCGATGCCGAAATAGCAGCCATGACCCAGCAGATCGGGCAGGTTGAAAGCTCGCGCCGCTACTTCCACAACCTCGCCGCCGAAGACCGGCCGGCCCAGGGCAGCAAGCTGCTGCTGGCCAGTACCGAGCTCTACCAAAGTATAAATCCCTTCTGGGTTATCATCTTTACCCCGCTGGTGGTGGGCATCTTTGGCTTCTTGGCACGCCGCCGCATGGAGCCCAGCACACCCACCAAGATCGCCATCGGTCTGGTTATCACGGCCCTATCGGCGCTCGTGATGGTGATGGCTGTAAAATCGACCGACATCGCCCACGACAAAGCCAGCACCTTGTGGCTATTGGCCACTTATGGCGTCATTACCCTCGGCGAGCTCTGCCTCTCGCCCATGGGGCTTTCGCTGGTGTCTAAGCTGTCGCCCCCCCGCCTCACGGCCCTCATGATGGGCGGCTTCTTCCTGTCTACCTCGGTGGGCAACAAACTGGCGGGTATCCTCTCCAGCAACTTTGAAGCTACCACCGACAAAGGCGGGTTCTTCTTCATGAACTTCGTACTGGTCATTGCTGCCGCCGCCTTGTTGTTCGTTCAGCTCCGCTGGCTCAATAAGGTGATGCGCGAAAAAGGCGTTTTCTAATACACAACATACCACCAAGGGCATGTACGGGCCGCCCGCCGGCGACCGTGCATGCCCTTTTTTAAAAAGCTGAGCTCAAATGACGCAACAACCACTCACGCTGCACGACATTCAGAACTTTGAGGGCAAGTACCCCAAACAGTTGTGGTACCTGTACCTCTCCGAAATGTGGGAGCGCTTCTGCTTCTACGGCATGCGAGGCATGCTCACCATCTTTATGGTCGAGCGCCTTTTTCTCGACGACAAAACCGCCAACCTCCAGTACGGCGCCATCCAGGCCTTTGTATACGCCTTCACCTTTATCGGCGGCCTCTTTGCCGATAAAATCCTGGGCTTCCGCAAATCGCTCTTTTGGGGCGGCGCCATGATGATATTAGGCAACTTCATCATCGCGGCTTCGCCAGAGCAGTTTTTTTATGTAGGCATCTGCTTTTCCATCATCGGCACCGGCTTTTTTAAGCCCAACATATCCACTATGGTGGGCGCGCTCTACAAAGCCGACGACCCCCGCCGCGACGCCGGCTTTGGCCTTTTTTATGCCGGCATCAACATCGGCGCCTTCTTAGGCGGATCGCTGCTGGTATGGATCGGCAAAACCCAGTCGTGGAGCATGGCCTTCGCCTTAGCCGGCTTGGTGATGGTCGTCAGCTTGGCCATTTTTGTATTTACCCAACGCAGCATGGGCCCCATTGGCCTGTCGCCGTTGGGCGAGCACATCCCCGCCCAGCGCCGTCGCACACTCGAGATAGCCACCTATGTAGGCTCCCTGATCAGCATCCCGCTCATCCTGCTGCTGGTCACCAACAGCGCCTATACCGATATGTTTATGTACATCATCGGCCCCGCCACCCTCATTTACGTCTTCTGGGAGATGCGCAAATACTCGGCCCCCGAGCGCAAGAAGCTGGGCGCAGCCCTGATCTTCATCCTCTTTTCGGTGCTGTTCTGGGCCTTCTTTGAGCAAAGCGGCGGCTCGCTCAACCTCTTCGCCCTCAATAACCTGCACAACAACCTGCTGGGCATGAGCATCGACCCCAACGTCGTAAACAACTCGTCCAACTCCGTCTTTATCATCATTTTCAGCCCCTTGGTGGGCCTCCTCTGGATCTGGCTCAGCAAGCGCAAGTTAGAACCCAACTACGGCATCAAGTTCGGCCTCGGCTTCTTCTTCCTCGCCTTAGCCTTCTACGTTTTTTATGCCACGGTCCACTTTGCCGACGATTCCGGCAAAACTTCGCTGACCATATTTACAGCGGCCTATTTGGTCATCACCTTCGGCGAGCTTTGCCTCTCGCCCATCGGCCTGTCGCTCATGACCAAGCTCTCGCCCTTGCCCATGCAGGGCCTCATGATGGGCATGTGGTTTTTGGCCAGCGCCTACGGCCAGTATGTAGCGGGCCTCTTAGGCGCCGGCATGAGCTTAGCCGGCGATAGCGCCACCGCCATGCAAAAATTAGTGGCCTATACCGACGGCTATCGCCAACTGGCGCTGTACGCCCTCGTGGCCGGTATAGCTATGGTGGCCCTCTCCCCCATTATCAAACGCCTGATGGGCAAAGTAGCCGCAGCATAAACC
>CAYOTJ010000351.1:0-306 GCA_964406855.1 uncultured Saprospiraceae bacterium | reverse complement strand
ATGCACGAAGACCTGCAATACCTCCGCATGGCCATCGCCTTAGCGCAAGAAGGCATGGACGCCGGCCAGGGCGGGCCTTTCGGTTGCATCATTGTAAAGGACGGGGTGGTGGTAGGCCGCGGCAACAACCGCGTGACCTCCACCAACGACCCCACCGCCCACGCCGAGGTAGTGGCCATCCGCGACGCCTGCCGCAATCTCGAAGACTTTCAGCTCTCAGGCTGCGTGCTCTACACCTCCTGCGAGCCCTGCCCCATGTGCCTCGGCGCCATCTACTGGGCCAGGCCCAGCCGCATCGTCTACGCC
>CAYOTJ010000350.1:0-4763 GCA_964406855.1 uncultured Saprospiraceae bacterium | reverse complement strand
GGTGGGGGGTCTGAGCCGTTCATCGCTGAGCGTAACGGGGCCTGCTGCCGGTTTGGTGCTGGTGGTGGCCGCTCTGCAAGCCCTTCAAACGTATGAAGCCTTTTTGGTAGCCGTAGTGTTGGCTGGGCTTATGCAAATCGTCTTGGGCTGGGCCCGATTAGGCACTTTGGCGCATTTTTTCCCCTCGGCCGTGGTGAAGGGCATGATTGCAGCCATAGGCATTGTGCTCATTTTCAAGCAGATTCCCCATGCGTTGAGTTTTGACCGCGACTACGAAGGCGACGAGGCCTTCTGGCAGGCCGATGGCTATAACACCTTTACCGAACTGGTGAACATACCACAAGAATCCATTTCGGTGACGGCCGTTGTGATCTCGTTATCCTCGCTGATTTTCCTATTTTTTTGGGAAAAAGACCGCCGCAGCCGTAGCGGCTGGCGCGGCTTTCTCCCCGGCCCGCTGCTGGTGGCGGCGGCCGGCGCGCTGGCTACCGTGCTACTGCCTTTATGGAAGCCAGAGCTGGCCATTAGCGCCATACACCGGGTAAATGTACCCGTGATGAAAACAGGCCAGGACTTAGCCGCCCAATTGCACTTCCCCGACTTCAGCCAGTTTTTCCAGTTGGAGGTATGGCAGTTTGCCTTTGTGCTATGCTTAGTGGCCACCTTGGAGACGCTGATGAGCATAGAAGCGGCCGACCGGCTCGATCCGCTCCAGCGGCTCACCCCGGTAAACCGCGAACTCCGGGTACAGGGCTTAGGTAATGTGCTGAGCGGTCTCATTGGCGGTTTGCCCATTGTAGCGGTACTGGTGCGCAGCTCTGCCAACATCAGCGCGGGGGCTGCAAGTCGGTTATCGGCCATTTTACACGGTGTGCTGCTATTGGCCGCCACCTTGGCCATACCCCGGCTGATCAATCTCATTCCGCTGGCTTCCTTAGCGGGCATCCTCATCTATGTGGGTTATCAGATGGCTGATCCGCAGATATTTGTGCGCAAGTACCGCAAGGGGCTTTCGCACTTCATTCCCTTTATGGCTACCATTGTGGCCATCTTGTTCAGCGACCTGTTTACGGGGGTATGCATCGGCTTGCTGGTGGGTATGTTGTATGTACTGAAGAGCAACTACCGCTCGGCGGTGACCCTCTTCAACGACGGCCGCTACTACCTGCTGCGCTTCAAAAAAGACCTCTCCTTCCTGCACAAATACGAACTCAAGCGGCGGCTGGCCGAAATACCCGCCGGCGCCGAGGTGCTCATCGACCTCACCCACATCACCTTTGTGGATATGGACAATGCCGAAATCATCAATGACTTCATACCGACTGCGCCCAATAAAGGCATCGACATCCAATTGAAGCGGGCCCCTATGACCCCCGATTTCCTCATTCAGGAACCAACCTAACTTTACAATATGAAACCATTTGAGCAGCTTTTGCTGGAAAACAAGGCCTGGGCTAAGGAAAAAGTAGAGCGGGATCCCAACTTTTTTCAGCGCCTTGTAAGCGTACAAAAGCCCACCTTCCTCTGGATCGGATGCGCCGACAGCCGGGTGCCGCCCAATGAAATTACCCAGACCCAGCCCGGTGAAATTTTCATCCACCGCAACGTGGCCAACCTCGTCCTTCATACCGACCTCAACCTCCTCAGCGTGCTACAGTATGCCGTAGAGGTGTTGAAGGTAGAGCACATCATCGTATGCGGGCACTATGGCTGCGGCGGGGTAAAAGCCGCGCTCACCCGCCATTCGTTAGGCCTCATCAACAAGTGGCTCCGCCACATCAAGGATGTATATCGCTTTCACCAGGCCGAAATTGACGCCCTGCCCAGTGAAGGCGAGCGGGTTAACCGCCTGATTGAGCTCAATGTCATTGAGCAAACCATGAACTTAGCCAAAACCTCCATCGTTCAGCAGGAGTGGAAAAAACGCGAGGCGCCTCACCTCCACGGCTGGGTATACGACTTAGCTGATGGCATCATAAAGCCGCTAATTGATCTGGCGCCGAATAGCCCGTTGGAACATAGTATCTACCAATTTGATAACTTAGACGAGTAAACCGCTATCTTTGGATCGCAAATGCAATCCTGATGGCCAACCGCTTTACCTTCGACCTCAAGTACTGGCGGGGCGACCTCTTCGGCGGCGTTACCGCCGGCGTCGTAGCTCTTCCATTAGCCTTAGCTTTTGGCGCTCAAACCGATATGGGCGCTATAGCCGGGCTTTACGGCGCTATAGCCCTGGGTATCATAGCCGCCTTCTTCGGCGGCACGCCTATACAAATATCCGGGCCTACCGCCCCGATGACGGTTATTTCCGGCATCATCATTGTGCAGGCCGTAAGTCAGGCGGGGAGCCTTGAAGCCGCGCTTCCTGCCATCATCGCCATCTTTTTTTTAGCAGGCTTTCTGGAAATGCTGCTGGGCGTTTTCAAAATCGGACGCTACATCAAGTACATTCCCTACCCTGTGGTATCGGGGTTTATGAGCGGCATTGGGGTTATCATTGTGATTGGGCAGATTTTCCCTTTCTTCGGCGCTACAACTCCTGAAGGCGGCGCCCTTGGCGTTTTGCTTTCGTTGGGAAAGTTGGCCGCACAGATTAATCCCTACGCATTTGGCATAGCTGTGCTGGCGGTGGTTATTATTTACCTGTTCCCAAGGCTGACCAAAGCCGTCCCGAGCTCGCTGATTGCCCTCATTGCCCTATCGGCTGCCGCTTACTTTCTACTCGACAAAGGTCAGGTGGGCGTCATCAACGACGCTACGCCCGGAGGCATCCCTACCGGCCTGCCTAAGATACAACTCAACTTTTGGAGCACCTATGCCAACACCAACCAGTGGTGGACCATACTCGAATATGCCATTACGTTGGCCGCCTTAGGCGCCATTGACTCGCTGCTCACCTCCATTGTAGCCGACAATATTACCAAGACCCGGCACGATAGCGATCAGGAACTCATCGGCCAGGGATTGGGCAATATGGCTGCCGCCCTCATCGGCGGCCTGCCAGGCGCCGGCGCTACTATGCGTACCGTCATCAATGCCCAATCGGGCGGACGTACCCGGCTCTCGGGCGTCATCGCCGGACTTTTCCTGCTGGCCGTGTTGCTGGGACTCGGCGTGCTGGTGGGCCATGTGCCTAATGCCGTACTGGCCGGCATACTCGTTACGGTAGGATTGGGCATCATCGACTACCGGGGTCTGCGCCATCTCGGGCGAATACCCAGGGCCGACGCCATCACCATTGTAGCTGTATTGCTCATCACTGTATTCCAAGGGCTGCTCGAAGCCGTAGCCGTGGGTATGATTATCTCCAGCGTGCTTTTTATGAAAAACATCTCCGACGTCATTGAAAAGCAGGTCGAAAGCCGCCAACTCGACGAGTTCTCCCCGGGGAAGCCCTGGGACGACGAAGGCGAAGAAGTGGGCAGTCTGGGGCATCGGGTAGCCCTGAAACGACTCGACGGCCCGCTATTTTTTGGCTTGGTGAGCCGCTTTGGCGAACTGGCTAATATACAGCCTGGCACGGCCATCGCCATCATCCGTATGGGCCGGGTGCCTTACATAGACCAATCGGGGCTATATGCCCTCGAAGAGGTAGTGCGCTCCATCCAGGCCCAGGGCGCCGCCGTCGTTTTCTCCGGTCTTCGGGGGCAACCCTTAGAAATGACCCGTCGCATCAACCTCGTGCCTGGCTTGGTGGGTTACGACTACTGCTTTGAGGATTTCCCCTCCTGCCTAAGGTGGGTTAAGACCCTGCTCCACGACGAAGCCCTGCTCCTTGCTGTAGCCCCCCGACAACAGGCTGCCATGGGCCAGTTTGATCAGGGCGCCATTATGTAGCTCAAATCAGCCATCGGGGTGAACTTATTTTTATTTTAGTTGTAAAACTATTAACAAAAGTGGCTTTGCTATTTAAAAAGCAACAACTACTACTATCTTATGCACCCTTTTTTGCAGTGGACTGTATCTTATTGTATCTTTGTGCTTTACTGCACTAACAACTACTGTCGTTATGGCTTTCGGTATACAAATGCAATTGAACGAAAAGCTCTACCTGCGTGATCCGCAAGACACCAAATTAGGCAGGGGCATCATCCAGCACAGTATCATCCTGATTGATGAAATTGGGTTTGAGCAGTTTACCTTCAAAAAATTAGCCGAGCGCATCGAGTCTACAGAAGCATCTGTCTACCGCTACTTCGAAAACAAACACAACCTGCTTGTCTACCTGCTGTGCTGGTACTGGGAGTGGATGGCCTATCTCATCGACTTCAACACCAACAATATCTCTGAGCCCAAAGAAAAGCTGCGCATGGTGATCAAATCAATGGTCAATACGGCCCAGCGCAACGCCAACTTCAGTTTCATTGACGAAGACATTCTGCACCGCATCGTCATCGTGGAAGGGCCCAAGGGCTACCACACCAAATCGGTGGATGAAGAAAACAAAGCCGGCTTCTTCCTGACCTATAAAATGCTGGCTGCCAAAATTGCCGACATCATCCGGGAGCTCAATCCTGAATTTGCCTACCCCAGGGCCTTAGCCAGCACCCTGCTGGGCATGGCCAACGACCACATCTATTTCGCACGCCACCTCCCTCGCCTCACCGATGCAACCATTGAAAACGACAACATGGATAAAGTAGAGGAAATGCTCTATGATTTCGCCTATAGCTGGGCCACGAGCGGGGTATATTCCTGAGAGCCTGTTATAGTTCTCCAAGCCAAGATTTGTGCATCTTGACTTGCTCTTTTTCCGTCTG
>CAYOTJ010000349.1:0-4778 GCA_964406855.1 uncultured Saprospiraceae bacterium | reverse complement strand
ACGGCAGCCTTGCGCTATGGCTTCCAGGCTGTGGCGCTCACTGGCGCCGCTAATGCCAATGCCGGCGCTTTTGCTACGGCTACCGGCATTCGGGTCGTAAACATCGCCCAGCGGCAATACGCCGAGCAACAAAACAAGAGCGCCTCCAATACTTTCCGCGTACCCTGGACGGCCCCGGCCTCGGGCAGCGGCCCCGTGCGGTTTTATGCCGCCGGCGTAGCGGCTAATAACAACGGCACCAACAACGGCGACGGCGCCGCCCGATTGACGGATCCGCTGGTTATTCCCGAGCTCACTTCCTCCGCCACCGAAGTCGAAGAACTGCCCATACGGCTCGCCGCCTTCCCCAACCCTGCCCACGACTATGTGACGGTGCGCATCGACGGCGCCTCCGGCTTTATGGCCGATGTGCTGCTCTTCGACGCCTCCGGCCGCTTAGCGCAGCGCGATACCCGCCCCGTGCTGCCCGGCCGCACCGAATGGAACATAGACATGGCCAACCTCAGCAACGGCCAATACTGGATCGAAATCCGCGACGAACTGCAAGCGGGCGCCCGCATAGCCGTGCGCAAGCAATAGATAGCAGCCATCGGACTACTATATACCAAGGCGGCATACTCACGGGTGGTGAGTATGCCGCCTTGTGTTTTTCCTCCGCCTGGCGCAGCCCTATTGCTTGACTACCCGAGCCAGGAAGATCCGCTTATCGGCATCCGTTTGTAGCCGTAGCCAGTAGAGGCCGGCGGGCAGGCCGCGCAGGGAGAAACGACCGTCGCTGATGCGCGCCTGTCGAACGGGGCGACCCTGGGCGTCGAAGAGTTGGGCCTGGCCGCTCAGCTCGGGCTGCGAAAGCCGCAGGGTGTCGGTAGCGGGGTTGGGGAAAACCGCAAGGGGCTGAGCGCCGGCGGCGAGGTCGATACCCGTAATGCCTCCGGCGAAGAGCCATTGATAGGCGGCGCCAAACTCGCGGGCCCAGTACCACTCGGCATGCTGGCCGTCGGCATGGATGAGCTTGCGCAGCTCCGACTCGGCGTAGCCCGCCTGTAGGAGCGTGGCGTGCATGCTGTTGAGTTGGCCGACCATAGACGACGACTCCTGCTGGCCGGCAATGAAGTAGAGTCGCTGCGGAGCGCTGTGGCCCTGCTGGGTGGCATAGGTGTAAATATCGCTGGTAAACCACAGGCTGGGCGAAAAGATGCCGCCGCGACCGAAGGTCATAGGGTAGCGCAACACCCCATAAAGGGAGATGAGCCCCCCAAGGCTGGAGCCCATGATGCCCGTATGGGCGGGGCCGCTGAGGGTGCGATAGTTCTCGTCGATGTAAGGCTTGAGGGTTTGGGCAATGAAGTCGATGTAGGCTTCGCCGTCGCCGCCGCCGTACTGCGGGTTGGGCCAGGGCGTGTACTCGTTGATGCGCTCGCCGCCGCCATTGTCGATGCCCACTACAATGACGCCGGGATCGCCTTGGGTAAAGAGCTCATTGAGGGTTTCGTCAACGCGCCATTCGCCCGAAAAGCTGGTGGCTACGTCAAAGAGATTTTGGCCGTCGTGCATGTAAAGCACGGGGTACGACTGGCCGGAGGTTTCGTAATTGGGGGGCAGATAAAGCCAGATGCGGCGGCTGCGATTGAGCTGGGGCATATAGAAGTTGGCGCTCAATATGCTTACATTGGGGGCCGCCGTGTGATTGCCGCCGCCTACGTCTTCCCAACTGAGTACGCTGATGTCGATGGTTTGGGCGCCGCCATTATACTGTAGGGTGCGGTTGGGGCGATAGCCGCCCTGCTCATTGCCCTCTACGGTAGCCCACGAGCCCCGGGTAAATTTGTACTCATAGGCGCCGGGCGCCGGGTTGAATACAATTTCGGGCTGGCCCTGGGCATTGGGAACGAGACGCCAGGCAGCGTCGCCGGGGCTCCAGTTGTTGAAGGAACCCGCCACAAAAAACTGGGCGTCGGCAGGGGTGCCTACGGGGAGGTTGGTGAGGCGAAGCGTAAGTTGGGCCAGCAGCCAGAAAGGCAACAAAGTGCACCACAGGGTACTCAAGGCTAAAAACAGGTACTTTTTCACAGGAATGAATTTTCCGCAAAGATACGGCCGGTTTGTTACCTTTACAGCCAATTTTGAAGTATTTCATGGAACTTATTCTTTCCCATTTCCCCAATCTGACGGAACGCCAGCAGGCGCAGTTCGCCCGGTTGGCCCCATTATACCGCGAGTGGAATGAGAAGATCAACGTCATTTCCCGCAAAGACATCGACAACCTCTACCTGCACCACATCCTGCATTCGCTGGCCATCGCAAAGGTAACCAACTTCAAGGACGGCGCTCACGTATTAGACCTGGGCACAGGCGGCGGGCTGCCCGGAATCCCGTTGGCCATCCTGTTTCCGAAAACCCGCTTCACCCTGGTAGACGGAACCCGCAAGAAGATAACCGTAGTAGAAGGTATTGCCTCCGACTTGGGCCTCGACAATGTGACGGCCTTAGCGGCCCGGGTAGAAGACCTCAAAGCCCGGCAGTTCGACTTTGTCCTCAGCAGGGGCGTAGCCCCTCTCGATAAATTGGTGGAATGGAGCTTCCGGCTCATTGCCGACAAACAGCGCCACGCCATGCCCAACGGCTTGCTGGCCCTCAAAGGAGGCAAAATACAAGAAGAAATACGGGCATTGCCCCGAGGCTCCTATGCGGAGACCTTCCCCATTTCCAATTTTTTTGACGATCCTTACTTCTTGGAGAAGTTTGTGGTGTACGTGCAATATTAATTGCCGAACTTTGCGTAAGTTTGTTTACTCATCATTTATAAAACATTGCGATTATGTCTTTTGAAGTAATTGGAAAGTTGCACAAAAAGTATGAGACCGAAAACAAAACCGGCTCTTTCCAGGCGCGCGAATTTGTCATAGAAATAGATAGCGGCAATTACGCCCAATTCATCAAATTTCAGTTGGTTCAGGATCGCTGCGCGCTGCTCGACGACTACCAGGAAGGCCAGCCCATCAAAGTACACTTCGACCTGCGCGGCCGCGAGTGGAATGGCAAATACTTTACCAACCTCAACGCCTGGCGACTGGAGCAGGCAAGCGCTTCTGCAACGAGCGAACCTGGCGCTACGCCCCCCGCCTTTGAAGGCGGCGGCGGATTCCCGTCGGCATCGGACGAACCCGCTTCTTCTGTAGCTGCCGATGATGACCTGCCGTTCTAAAAAAATATTCCTCCTGCTGGGCGTCCTGGCCTGGGTAGCCTTTGTGCCCGCCCGAACCGACGCCCAGCAGATTCAAACCATCGTCACCCAATGGAGCGATTCGTTTGCAGAGTGGACCATCGTCACCGATGTGGCAGATGAAGAGGGCTATCTGCGCCGACGCCCGGGCAGCGACCAATGGGACTATCGGGTGGGCGACTACTCCGGCAGCATTAAAGTGCGCTGGAACGCCAATCCCCTGGAATGGGAAGTCCGGGGCGAAAATCGCATCGCCACAGCTCGCTCCCTATGGCGGGATCGCCCCACCGAATGGCGCCTTTCCCTGCCCGGCGGAAAAGCAGCCGCCTGGCGCAGCCGATACGCCAACCCCTTAGACAACTGGGGGCTATACGACCTGCCCGATGCCGCTTTCCAGGTATATGCCGCCTATGAGGGCGATCCTCGCGTATGGCTGGTAGTTGATGAATGGCCCGAGGGGCGGCTGCCGGAGAAGATACTGCTCATCACCCTGTCGGTTGTTTATGGAACGGGCCTGGCCCGCTAAACGGTAATGGGCGCACATAATCGCGGCAATACTGTCGTTGTTTCTTGGGTATGAAGATAAATCGCCATCTGCTTTGCCAACTTTGGCTGATAAGCCTGGGGCTGATCCTGGGGATTCCGCTGGCCAATGGCCAGTCGGGGCGCTGGTCGATAGGCCTCAACGGCGGACTGACGGGCTATGCCGGCGATCTCTCGCGGGGCAATCGCCCTGTCATCAGCAGCGGCCAGTCGGTACTGGGTTTACATGCCCAGTGGCAGTCGGGGCGGCATTGGGCATTCGACATAGCCCTCCATACAGGCCAATTTTCGGCCAAAGACAGCCGCTACAACGGCGATCTCTACCGCTTAGCGCGGGCATTTTCCTTTCAAACGCAATTCATTGATTTATGCCTTACAGGCAGGCGCTATTGGAAGCAGGAAGGGCGCATTTCACCTTTTTGGGGGGTTGGTATAGGAGGGGTGCGCCTTTCGCCCCGACCTGATTTTTCACAAACCAAACTCACAGAACTGCTCCCCCGCATTGAACACGACCAAGCCGCTGGAAAGACCATATTTCGCCCCATACTTCCGCTGTCGGCAGGCTTTAGCGCCAACCTCAACGCCAGGGTATCGGTTGACATAACGGCTCAGGTTAACCTCACTTTTTACGATTATCTCGACGGCATAAGCCTGTCGGTCGACGCCGCCAATAACGATGCCTACGGTTATGCCACCCTCGGCTTCTATTACCGCTTGCTGCCTGCCGACACCGACCGCGACGGCATACCCGACGCCCACGATGAATGCCCCGAACTGGCCGGCTCGCCCGCCGGCTTTGGCTGCCCCGATGCCGATAACGACGGCGTAGCCGATGTAGCCGACAACTGCCCCACTGAGTCCGGCCCGGCTCGCCTCAAAGGCTGCCCCGATCGCGATGGCGATCTGGTGCCCGATGCTGAAGACGAATGCCCCGACCAACCCGGCTGGGCCGACCTCGGCGGCTGCCCCTGGAAAGATACCGATAATGACGGTACCCCCGACTACTTAGACC
>CAYOTJ010000348.1:0-4781 GCA_964406855.1 uncultured Saprospiraceae bacterium | reverse complement strand
GTTGTGCGCATCACCATCGATGCCCTGTCGACGGTGGCTGCCGATCAGCGGCTGACCCCCGATACCTTCCGCTGGCTGCTGGAAATCAACCTCCGCACCATTGCTGCCAGCCCTCAAGTACTGCGGCGCATTCGTTGGGCCGACGACGACCAGGAAGAAGCCATCCTGCAACGCATCCTCAGTTTGGCATTTTCCTTTGTTTTCCGACACAACCCCGTCGACCCTGCCGGCCGCATTCGCCTGCTCACAGAGCTGCTCGACTACATCATGGAAGTCATCGTAGCCCGCCACCCCGACGAAAAAGCGCTGCTGCTGGTACAAATTATTCTCTTCGATTCGCCGGGCGTCGATTATACAGGAGGCTTCAACCGCAAGTTGGCCAATGCCTTAGTCGATGCGGCCCTCGACGCCTTGGGCGCCCATCCCGAGCTCATCAGCGATCGCGAAGGCCTCGCTCAGGTCATATCCGGCGTAGCCCGCGCCTTAGACGCTTCCAGTTTCAAACGAGCGGATATCCTGCCCGAACTGGTGCGTTTGGTTATGGAAAACACGGCCCTCAATGCTCAGTTGGTGCTAAAGGCCGGCCCCGAAGATTCGCGCTTCCTGCTCGTTGTTTTCGTGCGGGAACTACTGCTGGCTTTGTCGCATAAAGATCACATAGACGACCTATGGCAGCCCGACCTCACCCCCGACGAGCTCATGCAGATTGTGGAGCGCATGGTAGAGGCCATCATCGAACACCCCGAATGGATCACCCCCGATGAAGGCGGCCAGTTGCTGCTCCAGGATGTGCTGCAAGCCGTTATGGACGCCCTGCGGCGGCTGCCGCCCGGTGTTAAGCTGGCTCCCCGGGCCCTCGAAGGACTGCTGTTGCTGGCTCTCCGGGCTGCCGTAACCAGCAGGGCTGTGCTGCGCAAACTGCGCTGGGGCAGCGATGAGCTGGAAAGAACCCTACTCGAAAGGGCGCTGGACCTCGTCGTCGGCTTCGTTTACCACGGCGCCGGCGTACCTCCCGAACACCGTCGGCAGCGGTTGGCCGAGTTGATGGAGTACGTGCTCGAAACCCTGTTGCTGGCTTACCCCGATGAGCGCGGGCTATTGTTACTTGACCTCATCTTATTTGAGCATAGCGGGATTGACTACAGCCGGCCCTTCGATGAGCAAACAGCACAACAGCTCATCGACTCTGCCTTAGCGGTTGTTGCCGCTCACCCGGATCTGGTGAGCCAAAACGACACCCTTAAAGCCATTATGAGCCAAACTGCTGCCGCCCTGCACGAGGCTCAATTGCCCCTAAATGAGATGCTGCCCGAGACGGCTCGCCTCATGCTGCGCTACGCCGCCGCACATAGCCGCCATTTGTTGCAGGTAAGTGCGAACAGCCCTCGGTTGCTGTTGGCCATTGCGCTGGAGCAAACCCTGCTGGCCATCACCCAGCCCCCCAAGCGGGGGCGCTGGTCGCCACGACTGTCCGAAGCCCAAATACTCGATATCGTCGATATGGTGCTGGCCGAAACGGTGCGCCATCCCCTGTGGTTAGGTAATAAAAAACTCATCCAGGTGACGCTTGAAGCCATCTGGACTGCCATGGGCGAAATACGCACTGGCCAGGCGCTGCCTTATGCCACCATTCGCCTGCTGGTAGGAGAAGCCTTAGCCGCCGTAGCTACCCGACAGCATCTGGTGATCAACATCATAGAACCCGACGGCAGCAAGCGCCAACTGGCACTGCAATACGCTATGGGCAATCTGTTCATCACGCTCTACAATGAACAGCAGGGGACCGCCGGCGCCTGGACCCTCACCCAAACCGACGCCATCAACGCCATCGTCACCCACTACTTAGCCCGCTTGGCGCTGGGCCCCACCGACCAGGAAACCATCGACAAAACCCACGCCTGCGTAGTAGAAGCCCTTGACAAGCTCAACAACAACAAAAATTTCATATTGGAAGACCTGCTGGCCCAACTGGGTCAGGTATAAACTGCTTTTTATGAAGAATCAATCTTTCCGCCTCTGGGGCGCGCTGTTGCTCACAACCTTGCTGCTGAGCGCCTGCACCGGCAGCCTCGCGCTGTATCAACAATCGCTCAAAGCCTTCAATCAGGGCGCCCGGTTAGAAATCAAGCGCGACTTTGCGCCCGATGAGCCCCTTCCTCCTTCTGTGGCGCCCACAGCCGAGCTCTACCCCGCGCCTGACGCAGCCGAGCCCGAAGCGGCCAAAACGCCCGAGCAGTACTTTGTGCAGGCCTACGAGCTCGCGGCCAAGGCGACCAAAGGGGAAGACAAACTCCGCGAAAACAACGCCCTCGGCAGCGCCCTTACCTTAGCCGCCCTGTCGGCCTGGAAAACCGGGCAAGCCGATGAAGCCGCCCGCTTAGCCGGGCAGGCTCAACTGGCCCTCAACCAGGAGCCCGCCAGCGAAGCCAAAGTGCGCGATTTAGCTGTGAGCAAGGCTTTGCCGGGCATCATCGCCCTGGGTCGCATTCGCGATACCCTGCTGGCCATGCGCAAAATAGCCGCCGAGACCATCGAAGGCCTGCGCGTACAGGAGTTCCCTGCCCGGGAAGCCGCCTTCCGCAAAATGAAAGCCACTTACGTCAACAATTTCATCCTCGACGAGCAGGGCGCCTCATCGCTCATCCCGGCCATAACGCTCCTCAACCAGGCCATGATCGGAGCCGAAGACCACCCCGACGTCGTCCGCTACCTCGTCATTTGCCAACTGAGCGGCTTGGCGAACTGGCTCAGCGCCATAGAAACCATCAGTAAGTCGTTTGGCCGCCCGCTGGGCATATTCGAACGCATACCCACTGAGGCCGTCTGGTACAACGAGCAGTTCCCCAAGTTCCGCACCATCCGCGACGCTCGCCTCCGCCATCTCGAACAACTATGCACAATGCCCGAAACAGCCAAATTGCCTCCCTTCTGGCGCATGCGCCTCGGGGCCGGCGGGTAGTGCCCCGCAGTTATGCCGTCATATCGACCAGAATCCCTTACTGCCGGGTATCAAAACTGAAGTTGGTATTGATAATTAACCCGTTGTTGTTCTGAAACACATTTTGCCCATTGATCTGCCGGCCAAACTGGACGATCTGATTCAGGTAACCTATTTCTAATCGTATGGCTTCGTTGATGCGGTAACCCAGTAGTATGCCTATCCGATTCTGGTCAAAAATGTTGGCATTCACATTGCTGCCAAATCCGATGAGAATTTCGTCATACAGGGCCAGATAAGGCGTTTTGGCTTTTACTTCCGTACCTTTTAGCGGCGCCTGAAGCCTTACCATATAGCGCATCCGGTGCAGCAGCGGAAAGTCGTCTTCTTTCTCAATATTGGCCGTGCTGTATCGACCTACAAACCGTTGTTCCAGCATGAAACGGTGGGATATATCCACAATGCCCTCTTTATGCGCCAGTTGTATCATCTGGAAGGCGCGGTGTTCAGTAAAATCGCGCCCCAGCGCATTGATCGGTATTTCGCCATAAGGAAAAGTCTCTATCCAGGCATAGCCTATTCTCAGTAAAATCCTGGGCCTGAGTTGATAGTTGATACCCACCCTCATTAAACTCTGCTGCCATTGAGTTATAAAATTATCCCTTCGCCATTGGTACTCGGTATGCAAGCCGAGTTTTTTGCTAAACTGGAATGTTCCGAAGTAAGCATACCAGCCTATATTTTCGTAGGTATTCAGGCGGTTGTTTTGCGCAGCTGCATAGCCGATGTGGCTAAGTGCGAATAAGCAGACAAGTATAACCCTCATGGCTCTGGTTTGGTAGTGAAAAGCACAAAGGTGGCTGTAAATCAAATTTTACAGCCACTTTTTGTGATATATTATTTACCAGGGTTATACGGTAAGGCCGATTTGTGCACGATAATCCTCAACTTGCCATCTTTGCCTTTTTTAAACACCCAGGTTTTATCTACCATTACCTCATTTCCTTCTTTGTCGGCGACCCACACATTTCCCATCGTAATGGCTACCGACCCATAAATCTGTATCCCCTGATTATTGTCGCCGGCATTATCGTAGCGGGCTTTTACCCAGGGTTTCAGCGCAAAGCCCTTATCGTCGGGATAGCTGGCGTCGCCGCCTACAAAATAAGCCAATGCGCCTCTTTTGTCATTTCTAAAAGTCTGGTCGCCAAAGGCCAGCGTTGGCTTGAAAAATACTTTCCCATAGTCGTAATTGTAAGCTTCTGACAGTACTTTCTCGGCATAGCTTTTGTAGTCGCCTCCGGTTTCTTTCAATCGGCCAATTTCTACCAGCGCATCGCACCAGGCCTGCTGGGCAGCGTTGACCTCGTCATAAGTGATGATGTCTTGAGCGCCTTCTTCTACATAGACCAAGCCCAGTTCATCAATGACCTTTTGTACTTTTTCATTCGTTTTTGAGGTTATGGCCGCCTCCTCCTCCTGCACTTTTTGGGTAGCCTGCTCGCATGAGAAGATCAGGGCGCTCAAAGAAATGAGCACCAGAAAAACACCCGCTTTGTTCATGGTAATGGTATTTTGTGGTTGCCTACTTTTTACACGGTGTTCGGCTTTTCCGTTTTTTAGTAGACAATGCACAATGGCGGCAGTTCGGCTTGTTGGGGCGGCCGATTTTTTTTTTGACACTACCTTGACGAAGTAATGTACTTCCTTCTCTAATCGAGGCGGCTGAGTGGGCGCTTAGCCAAAGCCAAGCGACCACTTCAGCAACGAAGAGCCAACGCTATTGAAAGGTGGCTGCCCGCGTGAGCGATGGTAGCGGTATGGGGCCGCCCGGAGCAGTTGC
>CAYOTJ010000347.1:0-4782 GCA_964406855.1 uncultured Saprospiraceae bacterium | reverse complement strand
TGAGTACATGTGGTTATGTTTTGACCAAATATCGCTGATTCCTCTTATAATCAATACATTACACAAAGTATATTTTTTTCACTAATTTTTAACAGGCTCTAATGCCGGAGATGAACTGGGGATATTTACACCCTCAGGTATTTTATGTGGGGCGGCCGTTTATATGGGACAGAATCTGGCCATAACGGTTTGGGGAGACGATGCGACTACCGCTTCTGTTGTGGAGGGTATGCTGCCGGGAGAACGCTATACCATAAAGGCATGGCAAAGTGCGGCACAGGTAGAAACCAGTTTTGAGGCTTCGTTTTCTGAGGGAGATGATTTTTACCAGGTTGATGATCTTGAAATCATTAGTTCTTTGGAAATTGTTAATGGTTTTAATGAAATAGAGGCGGATAATTTACAGTTACTGAAGGTATACCCCAATCCGTCCGAACGGCAGTTTTCAGTAGAGCTTCCAACAGATGCGAGGGAATTGGAGATATACGACGCCATAGGGAGGGGTGTTTTTCGGACAACGATTGAGCGTGGCGCTTCTATTATAACCTTAGATGCCCTGGCCTTTCCTAAAGGCGCTCTATGGGTAAAAGTGATTGATGGTAATCAAAAGTGTTGGCGTGCAGTCGTTTTAATTCTATAAAGCTTTATGCAACTTTAAGCAACACGCCCGCGTGAGCGGTGGAAGCGGTATGCCCGACCCCAAGGAGGGCATAAGAGCGGACGACGCGACCCCGGCCTGAACATCGGAGCCAATATTACCCGCCAATATGTTTTTGGGTGGCAAAATTTTGGTAGCTAAACCAGGCCGGGGGCACGCCCTAAAAATTAAAAACCATCAACATGATCAAGTACTTTGTAGTTATTGGGTTATCTATCCTGCTGTGGGCCTGCGGCGGCTCTGCTTCCGAGGGCGGCTACGCTACGCTTATGAGCTTCGACAATGCGGCTTTGGCGGCTTTACCTCCGGGAGAAACCTATAAATCGCCGGTTTTTGAGCTTAGCGGAAAGCCTGCGCGCTTGGTATATGAATATGAGAGCGACATGCCCCAGATAGGCGGCGTTTTTGCCGTATTCATTGTGCCGGAGGGCGGAACATCGGCGGAAGGCCAGGGGATGCCGCAAATCATTACCAACGCCAGCCAGGAAAAATCGACGCAGCCCATTGAATTTACCACCCCCGGGCGATACTTTCTGGAAATTTCTGCCGTGGGGAAGTGGAAAATTGACGTTGAGCAGGAAAAATAATGCGCAAAGCCCATTTTGGACGCTTTTTTATTGTATATTAGGAGCCAAAAAGCAGGCGTTATGGAAATAGATATGATCAGGAGGAAAGTGGAAGAATGGATGGCCGGCAGCCAGTTTGGTTCCTTTTTCAGTCTGATGGAGGCGGCTTCATTGCCCGATGCAGAGCGGATAGATTATATTAGTCTTCAGGCCAGATGGAAGGACTGGGACGCTAAAGCAAGGCGAGACACCCATAGCGCCGATGAGGTAGGCCGGAGTATGAACAAACTGCGGGAAGACGCGCTGCACTGGTTTTACCATTTGCTGGCTGAACAAAAATTGGTCATTACGCCACTTTTTATGGGGAGGTTGAATGAGCTCGCCGCCGCAAAAGCCCCCGAAATACATACCCACGAGCCGCGCGCCATGATGGACGGATTGATACAGCATAACGGAAAAGGCGATATTGTGATTGGTCAAAAAATTGTTAATCAATAGGTTGGACAAGCGCATGGACGTAAGGCATGAAGGGAAAGGGGATATCGTCATAGGAGATAAAAAATACTACTTTGACCTAAGGCAACGTCGATGGGTATGGCTGATGGCTGCTGCCATCGTGGCTGCGGCTACCCTTGGCGCTCTTTATTGGAAAAACAGACGCGACCACAAGGAAGCGCTGGGGCTGATCAAGCAGGAGTTCAGCGGAAACCTGATCAAATTAGGCGTTTTCCACAGCCAATGGCTGCGAGCGCGGCCTACAAACAGTCCTATAACGCCTTCTTTTTCGCCATTGGAAACGGATGTACAGCGCCGGGAGCGCCTGCGTAGCGGATATATGGACGGACTGATGTTTTTGCAGCGCAACTGGGGGCTATCCGGCATAGTGCAAGAAACCAGGAGGGCTCATCAGCGAGAGCTTTTCAAGCGGCATGCGGGTTTTGTTAGCCAAGCTTATGATGCGCTGGATGAATATGCTTATGCAGTAAATAGTTATCTTGATTATTTTCAGGAGAGCCTTGCCACGGCCAGCTCCGAAGAAACGGTGAAGGAGAAAGAAAACCAACTCTTTTATCTGAAGCGGGTGGAAGCGCAAATTGCCGTTGTAGCGGCCGTTTTGCAGTATGGGCGCGTATTGGAGCCGGAGGAGTGGGTTTTTCTCAGGAGCGAACTTCGGGCTTTTTGTCTGTTTTTGGAGGCAGAGCGCTACCCGGGTATCCGGGAAGAGCTGATTGAGCGGCAACAGGCGTTGTTTCAGCGCAAAAAGAGCATCCTGGGCGGCGATATATCGCCTGAACCCTGTGATGTACTTCCGTCGGCCTCGTCAGGGAGTAAGCCGCTAATCGCATCTCCCATAGATACCGCCATAACAGCTCCGGATTCGCTGTTGGCAGCCGCTTGTTTTCCTTTTTTAGCAAACGATACGGCGGCAGTTTATTACTACTTCTCCAAAGCGTTAAAAGGGGTAAACAAAGGATCGGCTCTATTCGCTTTTATACAACACAGTATCCACAAACTCAAAACGCCCTCATCTTATCCGGAGGGGATGAACATTATGGTTGCCAGGCTCGATGCAGGCGGGCGGGCGGCAAAGGCGGGCTTGCGCGTGGGCGATATCCTATATCAGGTCAATGAACATAAGCTGACAGAGACGAGCGAGCTGGGGCAATTGCTGGGGCAAACCGCTTCGGGCGACATCAATCTTTTTTATCTGTATCGCGATGGCCAACCCATCCGAATTCCCATCAAAGGCAACGCCGCCCTAGGCATCGCCACTACCCCCCTCGGATGTTTCTTATTAGATACCCATTGACAAACCGCTATGGACGATAAAGATAAAGGCACTCCTCCCATCCGCCACACCGGCCCAGGCGACATCGTCATCGGCCAAAAAATTGAGGGCGACCTCACCACCTCCGCCAAATTGCGCTACGAGGCCGCCTGCCAATTGGTATCCAAAGAGTGCAGCGAAAACCTGAGCCGCCTGTGGGCATTGCACGAAATGCTCGGCGACCTGACCCCCCGGCCTTTTGCTCATAAAGAAAAAAGGCGCCTCAATGAGACCGCCCCGGCATACGAGTTGCGCGCGCAGCAGCACCACCGCCAATGGTTGCAGTACGTCGAGCAGCACTGGCAGAGCGCCGCTTTCAAGCAGGATCACTACAAGGCACAGCAACTCAACCTGAGCCATAACCCCGATACCGCTTCGCATTTTGATAACTTTTACGTAGAGCTAAAGGAAATAGACGAATACCGGCAGTTGCTGGTTTACAGCGCTCAGCAGCACTTCGAGCTATCGCTACCCGACGATAAGCTCTCTCAAAGTCTCATCGCTGCCTTTGAAAACTGGGTATTCAAGTACAAGAGCCATTACTACATGGCCTGCCTGTCCTTTGGCCGTGCCTTGGTAGCCTGGAGTGGAAGCACAGACCTTTGGCCTTGGTTTGCCTTCTATTACCTGCTTAAAGATCAACCCCAAACGCCTCCTGCCGAAATATGGCGCGATGCCTGGCAAACCAACCATGAGCAGTACCAAGCCTGGTTAGCCGGCCAGATCAGCGCAGCCCGTCCGGCGCCCGTCCGGGACATCTCTCGGGAAATCGCAGACCCCTTCATCCGGCTGATGCGCAAAACCGCCGGCTTGGCCGAAATCTTGTCGGAGGGCGAATACGAGGGCATCCGCAGAAAGGATTACCACACCCTCGAAACCCATCCACAAGAACTTCTTCGATTAGCGCACCTCTCTTTCATCGAATCCGATGGCGAAGCGGCCATTCACTACCTGCAGCGCCTGCTCGATCACAATCCATCCCTGCCGGATAACCTGAAAGCCTACGTTAGCCAGTCGCTGTACCGGCTTCATCATCCCGACGTATATGGAGATTCCATTGGGATGATGGTTTTGGAAGTAACGCCAGGGCTCAATGGCCATGCGGCCGGGCTTATACCCGGCGATGTGTTGTACCGCATTGGCGAAGAGGCCCTGCTCGATCCCGCCGAGATCGCCATAAATCTCGGCCGCCTTGGCGCCGCAACCTTATCTATACAGTATCACCGACCCGCCAATGATAGCCGCAGCGCCTGTGTGTTCAAAGGCGGAATGCCTGCCGGATTGCTACTTTCTCCACTTGTCATTTGGAATCCTCACCAATTGTAGTAACTTTTTTAGGTTTTTGCAGTAAAAAGACCCAAGCGGGGCTCATTTCCCATTTCAGGTATGTCTCCCTTTTCCCTTTTCTGCGTCAATACACAAAAAAAATTATGCAAGCAGGGAACACTTTAAAAAAACAGCCTATATTGGTGCATGAATAGACTTGTTCATGACCCGCTGAACAAGTCTAAAGTTCTCCAAGTCAGGATGCACAAATTTTGGCTTGGAGAACTATAATACCCAAAAACAGCTATACTTTGAAAAACGTCATCCTCCTATTGCTGGCACTCGCAACCGTTGCTCTTCCTGCCTGGGCGCAGGGCGAGTCGGACAGCCTCGCCGTTCGGTTTGAGCCCGGGGGCGGTTTTTTCGACCATCCGCTGGAGGTAGCCCTATTTGCGCCCGGCGCC
>CAYOTJ010000346.1:0-4815 GCA_964406855.1 uncultured Saprospiraceae bacterium | reverse complement strand
GCCCTCCACCGGAATGATGTAACCCCTAATGGAAACAAACTTGTTGTTGAGGGCTTTGGTCTCGGCGCTAAAGATGGGTACGTCCACCTTAAAGCCCAGCAGCTCGTCGTATTTTTTCTGGTAAGTAACCTTGGCTAAGGTTTGCCAGATGGCGCCTTGCGCTTTTACGGCTATCGACGCGCCGGCCAGAAGTAGCGCCAGCACAAACATCTTCTTAATCATCGCAGCATTAATTGATCCGTTATCGCCCGCCGGGCTTGGGCCCCGGTACAGCGGTGCAAATATATAGTTCTCCGGGGCAAGATTCACAAATCCCGGTTTGGAATCTATAACGCTGCAAAGGCCCGCTTCGTTGTTGTCGTTTTCATAAGACTTGGCTTGGAGGATTATAATATTCCATCCATTGTGCATGTAAAGCCAGGTGGGTGGCGGCATGTCGCTGCGGAGCCGCGTGAGGGGGTGCAGCGGTATGCCTTACTTGAGCCTGCTGAATAGCGCAGCGTATGTTCAGCGGGCTCAAGTAAGGCATAAGAGCGGAACACCCGACCCCCTGCGCCGCCTTAACATGGGCCCGGCGGGAGACAACTGCCTGTATATGCAGCTATAACCTTTATGCGGGGCAGGTAAGGCGGGGTAGGGGGGCACGCCCAAAATCTCCTAAAGCAGAGACCCTCTTGTAGATTTGTGCTTAGACGCCCTCACAAGTTCCGAAAGAACGGCATCTCATGGAGCGGGATTCGCTACCCCCCTGGTTGCTGGATATGCGTCAGAACCGCGGGCAGCTCACCCGGCGTTGCCGCGCTTTCTCGGGTTGGGTGTAGATCAAGGACATCTCAAAGGCGCCCCGCGAGTTATTGGCTCCGGCCAGCAGGGAGGTTGTCATGTCGTAGCTGAAGCCCAACTGCCAGCGCTCCATCTCCAGGATGGCGCTAAAAATGATGGCGTCGAGGCCCATTTTGTCGCTCTGGTTGGAGAGGTGCCCCCAGGCTCCGGCCCGGATGGCCACATCCCGCCAGTCGCGGTTGGCGTAGCGCAGGTTGAGGCCGCCCGTAGCGCTGAAAGCAGGCCCTTGCCCCATGACCGAGGCGGCAGGAAGCAGGCTGATCTCCCGTGTGAGCGGCAACTGACCGCCGGCATGGGCTACCCATTTGCGGTAGAGCTGCTCTTCCCGATCTTCCATAAAAGAGATATTGGGCTCGGTGAGGTGAAACATGGCTCCCCCCACGTAAATGCTGGCATCATCGTCGAAGAGCGCGTACCACAGCAGCCCGGCATTGAAGTCGAGGTACAGGTTGGTGCGCAAATCGGCAAAACTCTCCTGCGAAGAAGCGGCATAATCGATATAAGCCTGGCGGGAAGCTTCGTCTACAAAAAACTGATTGCTGAACCACAGCTTTTCGGCATCGAAGCCGCGCTGACCCGAACCCAACTGGGCGCCTACTACCAAATATTGATCGGAAGAGCGATAACGCCCACCGCCTAAATGCTTGAGATAAGAGGCGCTCAGGCCGCCTTCCGTGCGACTGAAGTTGGAGGCGCCCACCTGATCGCGCAGGGCCACTACGCCAATGCCTACATAGTCCATGCGGCCTACCCGATAGCGGTAGTCGAAGCTGCCGGCTATGGTTTTATAAGCTTCGTCTCCGAGTAGCGATGAATAAAGCGTCCGGTAGTTGACGGCAAAACGGCTCTGGCCGGCAAAGATGCCCGTCATGGCCGGGTTTAAGGTGAGCGGGCTGGCATAAAATTGCGCAAACCGGGCATCCTGAGCGCCGGCAGCGCTCCAACCCAACACCACAAGCGCCAATAACAATATGCGGGTATACATCATTTTCATAACCTGATTTTCAAAGATGAAAAAATGAGCCCCTTTGGTCAGGCCCGAGGCCCGCCCAAAGGGGCAACGCAGCATTATCGGATCAAAGTTGTCTGGCCGCGCAATACTTCCTCCTGGCTGTCGTCATAGCGCACCCGCAGCACCCAGAGATAAACCCCCGCATTGAGGGGTTGGTCGCGGTAGCTGCCGTCCCAGCCGGTGTTGGCATCGTTTACAGGGAAGTTGCCCCCTTGATAAACCAGCTCGCCCCAGCGGTCGAAAATCTGGAAGCTGAGTATCTGGCTACCCGGGCGGCCATGTACGCGGAGGAGGTCGTTTTCACCATCGCCATTGGGCGTAAAGCCCGTAGGCACGGCAATGACCTTCACCTTTTCTACAATAACGCGCAATAGATCGGTGGCCTCGCAGCCATTGACGTCTATGGCGTACACTTCATAGTCTATGGTATACTCCGGCCTGGCGTAGGGCGTGGGGCATTCCGTACAACTCAATGTGCCCTCATAGGGCGCCAGCCAGATGATTTCTGCCGGCGGAGCCGCATTGACAAGCGCAGCTTGCAGTTGTATGCTGTCGCCATAAATAATCGTAAGGTCGGGGCCTGCATCAATCGTAAATTCACCTGGTTCTGCCAACGTAGCCGGCGTTGAGAACAGGCACCCTTTGGCATCGCGCACGTATACGGAGTAAGCCCCGGCGCGCAAGCCAATGAGGTTGGAACTGCCCACATAATCGCGGTTGTTGAGGCTGTACTGGTAAGGGGGGGTACCGCCGGCTGCCGATACGTCAAAGGAGCCATTCCGCCCGCCAAAGCAGGATACATCGGTGGGCTTCACTTCCGCCTCAATGGGGTCAGGGTGAGTTACCTCGGTTGAGCTTACTAAGGTACAGCCGTTGGCGTCGGTTAGGGTCGACTGGTACATGCCGGCTTGCAGGTTGGTCACTTGCAGACCGCTGCCGCCATTCGACCATTGTACGGTGAAATTGCCCACTCCTCCTGAAGGCGAGGCTGTAATCTGGCCCTTGGCTTCGCCATAGCATCCATTATCCTGGACGCTAAAGCTGATGGCTAAGGCCGGCGGCTGGCTTACAACAGCCGTGCCGGAGGTCTGGCAACCTTCATTATCGGTGATGAACACGATGTACTCGCCGGCAGCAAGGCCGGTAGCCACTGCCGAAGTCTGGGCGCCGGTATTATTATCCCAGCGGTAGGTATAAGTATCGTTGGGGCCGGAAACGCTGCTCACCAGAGCCTCGCCATCGTTAAAGCCAAAGCAGGATGCCGGCGTGGCGCTGAGGCTGAATGTAATGGGATCTGGATTGTCGAGGGTACGCGAAGCCTCGCCTTTGCAGCCCTGTTGGTCGGTGACGGTGGCGCTGTAGGTGACGTTGCCCGGCAGGTTAGCCACTGAAATGGCGGAGTTGCCCGTGCTCCATAAGAACGTATAATCCGTTGGGGCCTGGCCTGCTCCGCCACTAATGAGGGTAATGCTCATAGAGCCATTGGCATAGTCGTGGCAGGTGGGTTGGCTGGCCAAGAGCTCAAAGGTAATGGGCTCCAGATCGGCTACGATTACTGTAGCCTCGGTTTCACAGTCTTTGGTATCGGTAACGACAACGGTATAGCTGCCCGGCGCCAGGTTTACGG
This sequence comes from uncultured Saprospiraceae bacterium, assembly GCA_964406855.1. Lineage (GTDB taxonomy): Bacteria > Bacteroidota > Bacteroidia > Chitinophagales > Saprospiraceae > JAUMBM01. The sequence continues at coordinate 1,333 of CAYOTJ010000346.1, read as the reverse complement.
CCGTGGCCGTCGTTTGGCCGTTTTGCCATGCATAGGCGTAGGGGCCTGTGCCGCCTGTTGCCGTAACCGTCGCTTCATTGTTGGATTCTCCGAAACATCCGCTTAAAGACTGAGCCGCTTGCGCGCTTACGCCCGTTGTCGGTTGAGTAACCTGTATGCTCGACTCGGCCGTACAGCCATTGGCATCGGTAACCGTGACCCGATAAGTGCCTGCAACAAGCTGATCAATTTGGGCGCCTTGCTCCTGATTGTTCCACACATAGGCGTAAGGCCCTACGCCTCCGGCGGCCTGGGCCTGAGCCTGGCCGTCGTTGCCGTCGCGACAGTTGACGGCCGACGACGTGAAACTGATGGATATGGGATCTGGCTCGGTAACTTCGGCTGCGGCCGTCACCTGGCAACCATTGGCGTCGGTTACGGTTACCTGATAAGAACCGGCTTCCAAAAAGGCGGCAGTAGAGGCTATCTGGGCCAGCGAGTGACTCCAGCGATAGCTGTAGGGCTCTGCGCCGCCAGAGACGGTCACCGTAGCGGAGCCTGTATTGCCGCCATTGCACAGCACGGGTATGGCTGTAATGTTGTCTATAACGGGCGGGGGCAGGCTACTGGGGCACCCCATAAGCGTGCATGAACTTGATCCTATGGGGATATCGCACAAGGGGGCTGCCGTAAAGTAGGGCCGCACTTCCAACATAACGTCTGTACCGGAAGGATAACCTTCCACTAAGTAGGTGGGTGTGGCGACGGGGCCCGTCCAGCCTTGAGCTACTCCATTGATGTAAACGTTGATCTCAAACTGAGTAAAGCCGCTGGTCGTCCAGGTGAAAATGGCCTGGGCATCATCGTTGGCCTCGCAACTTACCTGAGGGGCTTGCAAGGGGCTCAACGGGGTTACGGTGATGGTATCCCTCACCACACAACCATAGGCGTCGGTCATTTGCACCCGGTAGTTGACGGGCGTGAGCGGGTTGGCTGTGGGCGTTGGGCAGTTATTACAACTCAGTCCCGTAGCAGGGGTCCAGGTATAAGTAAAGCTATTGGTAGAATTGAACGTGATTGACCAGGAATGAATTTCCCCTACGTCATTGATACCCAACTGATCGACAGCCACGAGCGTCCAGTTGCCGTTAACGGTTCCGCTTAGATTGGTCCAGTTCCCCTCGGGGCGGAAGTTTCCGGTGAATGGCCCTGTGCCGGCAGTAATCGGGGTAGCGGCATTGGGCGTAAAACAAGTATTCCGATAGTTATCGGAGGTGCCTCCGTTGCCCGAAGACAGCTCCAACATACTTCCATTGGGCGCTCGCAGCCACAAGACCAGGTCGGAGTTCCAGTC
>CAYOTJ010000345.1:0-4826 GCA_964406855.1 uncultured Saprospiraceae bacterium | reverse complement strand
AAGCCCCGCCGGCCCATAAAGGTCGGCGGGGCTTTCTGCTATAAGAGCGGAGCACCCGGCGCCGCGCAAGCTGCTACACAGCGGTAGATGCAACGCGGCGTGGCCCCAAAAGAAGAACGTTTACTGAGCCATCAATCGGCCGGCAGCCTGGCTGGCCGGTCCGCTTAGGCGATACCAGTACAGCCCGGCGGGCAAGGCGCCTCGCTCAATGCGCACCGACTCGCCCGTGAGGCCTTCGTAGCGGCGCAGCAGGCGGCCTGAAGCATCCAACAAGTCGAGTTGGTATACCTCGCCTTTCGGGTTGGGAAACTCCAGCATAGTGAAGCCCGCAAAGGGGTTCGGGATCACCTTCACCTGGGGGCGCAGCAGCGGCGTTTCTTCGTTGCTGTTGATGAGGCGCTCTACGCAGCCGTCTTCAATGCGGGTTATGGTTTGCTCCTGCCGCTCATTGACGATGTCGATCACCTCCGACAGGCAGATGAAGTCGGCCGTAACCTCGCTAAAATGCAGGCGGCATAATGGCTGGAATGTTGCGGAGCGTTGCAGCATAGAATCCTGGTAGTTTACGCCTATGGCCATGCTGTCGGCCATGCTAATGCGGGGCGCAATGGGATATACCGCCGGATCGGCTGAATTTTCAATGTCGCTGAGCGCGATGCCGCTGGTGCGGAACTGCCAGGCGTTGATGCGGGTAGAGGGGTTTTTGATGCCCACATCTACATACCCCTCTTCAAAATTTACTTCCATGATGGTGAGGGTAACGGTATCGAGTACGTTTACCACCCCGCCCGGGAAGTTGCAGTGGTCGTGGGCGCCCTCGCCGGTGTGATTGTGGTTGACGCCAAAGTTGATACAACTGGCCAGCAGCGAGGCGTCGTAAACGCTGATGCGGCCATCGGCATTGAGGTCATTGCAGGGGCTTGCCTCTGCATCTGCCGCCACAATGGCATTGACGTACTCTTCGGCATCGAGGATTTCCTGCATCCCGTTTTCGTTGAGGTCGCCGCGCACGGCTGTGCCGCCGCACTCGCCCCGGCAGTCGGGCAGCAGCGAGCCATAGAGCGTGCCCGAGCAGTCGCGATAAGTCTCGCAGTTGGGGTCGGTGGTCATTTGCAAGGTACCCGAGCTGCGGTCGAGGGTGATGCACACCTGCGCCCAGTTGTTGAGGGAGTCGCGCTCGCGTTGACCCAGTGCGTCGGGAGCATTATCCCAGTTGACGCGGGTGACGAAGGTGTAGGTACCGTCGGCAATGTCGGTCACATCTATCCATTGGCACGACAGCCCCGACCAATACTCGTCGTAACAACCTGCCGAGATGCCCATGAAGCCGCAGCCGTACTGGGCATTGCCCCACATACAGCCTAAGTCGAGTACGCAAAAGCCGTTTTTGAAGCCGGCAGGTATGCGCTCGCCGGCCTCGCTGAAGAGCACGTACTCGGCATAGCCATCGTAGTGGAAGTGGTTGTGGCAGTTGTTCCAGGTAAACTGGGTATTGGTGAATGAAGGCTGCCCGATGAAGTAGTCCTTCTCGCCTATGTTATCGATACGCGTTGAGAAGCGCACCACCTGCCGCGGGCCATAGCCGCGCATACAGCCCTCCTCAATGAGGCAGGGGTCGGTAGAGTTTACCGTGCCGAGCTGAATGCTGGAGGCCAGTATGTCCTGTCGCATGAGCAGATCGGGGCCTGCCGGGCAATCGGGATGCCCTTGCGGAAGGCAGGAGCCATCGTCGATGGTGGCCAGCGGGTTGTAATTGCAAGAGGTAGGATCGGTACACCCCGTCACCGGCCCCAGATATCGAAGCTCCCAGGTGATGGCGTCGCCGCAGGCATTCTGATTATCCCCAATGCGGATGTAGTAGGTGACGCCTGGCGCCAGGAAGCCGCGCACCTCAGCCTGGGGGGCGCAACCGCCGTCGTTATCGTCAAAGAAGGCTGTACCGGCATTGTCTTCATCGCCGGCATTGACGCCGCAGTTTTCGTAAACCCATATTTTGGTATCGCAGGCGTTGCTGTCGCAGGTGGTGATGAGGTAAGTGCCTACCGAGTCGGGTACGAAGCTATACCAGTGGTCGTCGAACGCGGTGGTATAAACGCCCTCTTCAATAGGGGTGGCGGAATTGCAGGTTTGGCCGGGCGAGCAGCCGGTCCAGAGCTGATACAGGCTGCCATAGTTGGGGTCGTTGGCTAAAGTATCGCCCTCCAGCGTAATGAGCACATAGCCGGCGCCAAGAAGACCGTCGCCGTAGCTGTCCAATATTTCTACATGTACGCAGGCGTCTTCGGGTATACACACCTGGGTTTGGTAGAGTTGGTTATTGGCGTAGGTATTGTAAGGAATATTGGCATAAACTGTGCCGTCTACGTCAGTCACCCGCCAACCTACTTCATAACCATAGCCGTCGGTGCGTATGGAAACCACCAGCGATAACTCATCGTCGCCGGGGCAGGGCGGCTGCGCAAAGGCCGAAAAAAAGCAAGAGAACCACAAGAGTGGGAGGAGTACTGATTTCTTCATGTTTGAAATTGGCGATTTGTGGATACGATACAGCGCTCAAAGGCAGCGCGTCGGCGAAGATGATAATTTTCAATCATTTGCAAAAGGAATATCGCTATTTTAGCACAGCCAAGACATAATGAATCACTCAAACTTAAACACAGCTCCATGAAATTGCCTTTTTTTGCGCATTCATTTTCCGCAACGTTTCTACTTATGCAATCGCTTCGATATTTCTTCCTGGTAGCCGGGCTGATAGCGGCCTCCGCCCTCGTACTCCATGCCCAATCTGACAACGAAAAATATGCCCGCGTCAAAATTGACCTCACCGACCGCCAGGTCGCTGAAGTAGCCGCGCTGGGCTTAGAAGCCGACCACGGCCAATACGCCCCGGGCCGCTTTCTCATCAACGATTACAGCGAGTCGGAAATCGCCCTACTCCACAATGCCGGCTTCCCGCTCGAAATACTCATACCCGATGTACAGGCGCACTACGCCAACCCCAACCGCGGCCATGTCGACGCCCGGGGCCCGGGCCTGTGCGACGATGCGCCCGCCGCGGGCAGCGTCCGCAACTACCCCGTACCCCAATATTTTACCTTAGGCAGCATGGCCGGATTTTACACCTACCAGGAAATGCTCGATGTCCTCGACGAAATGCAACAGCGCTTCCCCCACCTCATCAGCGCCCGCGATACCATACCCAACGGCTTTTCCTACGAAGGACGCCCCATTTACTGGCTGCGCGTATCCGACAACCCCGATGTAGATGAGAACAACGAGCCGGAAGTGCTCTACACCGCCCTCCACCACGCCCGCGAGCCCAACAGCCTCACCCAGCTTATATTCTACCTCTGGTATCTCCTCGAAAACTACGAAACCAACCCCGAGATACAACACCTCCTCAATAATACGGAGCTCTACGTCATCCCCTGCATCAACCCCGACGGCTATATCTTCAACCAAACCAACAACCCCGACGGCGGCGGCATGTGGCGCAAAAATCGACGCCCCAACGCCGATGGCGCCTTCGGCGTCGACCTCAACCGCAACTATGGCTTCCAATGGGGCTTCGACGACATCGGCTCTTCGCCCGCGCCAGGTTCGGATGTGTATCGGGGCGCCGCAGGGTTCTCAGAACCCGAAACTCAGGCCATTCGCGACTTTTGCCTCCAACATCAGTTCCGCATAGCCCTCAATCACCATACTTTCGGCAACCTCCTCGTTTATCCCTGGGGTTACTCCGACTCCGCTACCCCCGATGCGGCTACTTTCTCAGCCTTAGCTCAGGCAATGACCCTCGAAAACAACTTCCGCGCCGGCATCGGCACCGAAACCGTAGGCTACGTCGTCAATGGCAGCTCTGACGACTGGATGTACGGCCAGGCGCAAATATTCGGTATGACCCCCGAACTGGGCGTACAATCGGAAGGCTTCTGGCCGGCGCTCAACAACATCATCCCCAATAGCCAGTCTTGCGTATGGATGAACCTCGTAGCCGCCAATGCCGTACACAACTTTGGCCTTGCCACAGCCCCCGGCGATGCCTACCTCACCCCCAATACTGTGGCCATACCCGTGCGCGTAGCCCGCTACGGCCTCGCCGGCGGCAGCTTTACCGTAACCCTCTCCTCGCTGGCGCCTCAACTCGCAGAAGTCTCCGGCAGCCCCATCACCCTCCAACTCGACCCCAACCAAGCCCTCGATACAAGCTTCGCCCTTACCCTCGCCCCAAACCTTCAGCCCGGGCAAGAGATGCTTTTCCTCCTCACCATCGACAATGGCCACTACCTGCGCACCGATACCGTACGCCGGTTCTTCTACAACTTCCAGGATCCTACTTTTGAAGATAACTTCAACAGCATCGCCAACTGGCAAACCACCAATACCGCCTGGGGACTCACCCCGGCCCGCTTCTTCTCGGCCCCCAACAGCCTCGCCGACTCCCCCAATGGCCAATACCCCAACAATAACCTCAATAGAATCGACCTCAATCAGCCCATCGCCATAGACGAAGCCGAAACCGTGCTGCTCTTCTTCCGCGCTACCTGGGATATCGAAGCCTTCTACGACTGTGCCCAACTACAGGTGCGCGTCAACAACGGCGCCTTTATCCCCGTTTGCGGCAAATACACCCATCCGGGTTCTGATTTTCAAGACCTCGATCAGCCCATATACGATGGCATACAACCCGATTGGGTTCTCGAAGAGATTAACCTCAGCAACCTTGTACAACCCGGCGATGAAATCCGCCTCCGGTTTCTCCTCGGCTCCGACGCCTTCCAACGCGGCGATGGCTTCTTCGTCGACGACCTCGCCATATACCAATT
>CAYOTJ010000344.1:0-4829 GCA_964406855.1 uncultured Saprospiraceae bacterium | reverse complement strand
CGTAAGCGCTGAAACGCCCGATCCGGCCGGAGGGCGCATTCTGCGCGACAGCAAAGGGAACCCCATAGGCGTATTTGAAGAAAGGGCAATGGCGCTTATCAACGACGCATACGACGCTTATTTGGCCGGCCTGTCGGATGAAGCCCTGAAACAGGAATGGCTGGCCGGCATTGCCCTGGCGGAAGAGGAATGCCTGCGCAAGGGCATTACCTCTTTTCAGGATGCAGGCTCTTCTTTCGACGAAATTGCCTGGTATAAAGATTTGGCCGAAAAAGGCGAACTCGATCTCCGCCTATGGGCTATGGTGCGCAGATCTTATGGGGAGATGAACGAAGGACTCAGTAAAGGCTTTCCCATACTAAACGCAGGCGATCGCTTTTTTACCTGCCGCGCCATAAAGTCGGAACTCGACGGCGCATTAGGCGCCTTTGGCGCATGGCTGCTGAAACCTTACAGCGACAACCCTGATTTCAGCGGCCAGAACACTACCTTAGTTTCTACCGTAGACAGCATCGCCGAATTGGCCATGCGCCATAATATGCAGCTTTGCGTACATGCGATTGGCGACCGTGCCAACCGGGTTTTCCTCGATATTGTAGCGCGACTGTCGGAGCGCAGGCCAGAGATCAAAAACATGCGCTGGCGCAGCGAACACGCCCAGCACCTCGATCCTGCCGATATCCCGCGCTTTGCCCGGCTTGGGGTCATTGCCAGTATGCAGGGGGTACATTGCACTTCAGATGCCCCTTTTGTGGTGAAGCGTCTCGGCGACGACCGTGCCCAAAAAGGCGCTTACGCCTGGCGCAGCCTGCTCGACGCCGGGGCCGTAGTGACCAACGGCACCGACGCGCCGGTAGAAGACGTAGACCCGCTCCTGAGCTTCTACGCCACGGTCACCCGCCGTCGGCCGGATACAGGCCTCATTTTTTATCCCGAGCAAGCACTCACCAGAGAAGAAGCCATTTATTCTTATACCTATGCGCCGGCTTATGCCGCATTTGAAGAGACCGATAAAGGCAGCCTCACAGTAGGCAAATTAGCCGATATGGTCGTGTTGTCCAATAATCTTTTAACCTGCAATGACGACGACATCTTGAAAACGCAAGTACTCATGACGGTCGTAGGAGGCGCTGTCAAGTATCAGCGCAAATAAAAACATGCAAAAAGTAGATATTCTGGCCGTGGGGGTCCACCCCGACGATGTGGAGCTCAGTTGCAGCGGCACGCTGCTGGCTCATATAGCGCAAGGCTATACGGTGGGCCTGCTCGACCTCACCCGAGGAGAACTGGGCACAAGGGGCAGCGCCGAACTCAGGGACAAAGAAGCCGCTCATGCCGCTCAACTCATGGGCGCGGCCTTCCGGGTAAACCTCGGCTTTGCCGATGGATTCTTTGCCCATACCCCCGAAAACATCACAGCCATCATCCGGGTGATCCGCGCTTGCCAACCCCGAATGGTATTGGCCAATGCGCTGTCGGATCGGCATCCTGATCACGGCCGCGCCGCCAAGCTCACCTCCGATGCCTGCTTCTACAGCGGCCTGGTGAAAATAGCTACCACCAACGACGCCGGCCATCCGCAGGAGCGCTGGCGGCCGAAAGCCGTTTATCACTACATTCAGGACCACAACCTCAAACCTGATTTTGTGGTGGACATCAGCGCCTTTATCGATCGGAAGATGGAATTGATACAAGCCTTTGGGTCGCAGTTTTACAACCCCAGCGACCCCAATTTTCAAAAGGAACTCAGCAGCCCCATCTCCGGGAAAGATTTTATGGACTTCATCAGGGCCAAAGCTGCCTCCTACGGGCGCACTTCGGGCTTTGATTACGCCGAGGGGTTCAATGTGGGCCGAACGCCAGGATTGATCGACTTGTTTGATTTAAAATAATTTTCAACAAAAAAGTTGTAAATATTTGTTATTAAAACAAAAAGTACTTACTTTTGTGCTGTAAGGTGTTATAGTCGTTTAAGCCAAAACTTGCAGCCATGAAAGAACAGATACAAAAAGGCTGGCTCTACCTGAGCCGGCACTGGTTTAAAATAGGTGTAGTTGCCCTGTTGTTGTATGCCTTTTTCAGCAAAGATCTGAGTTTTAGGGTAGAACTGCGCGCGCCGGAAGACCAAAATATGCCCCTCCGGGAAGAGCAGGCTCAGCCGGAGCCCGCAGTTCGGCGGTCTACGCTTACCGAAAATGGGCTCGCTCAGCGGGTGCGCAACGTTACCGACAGAAGTCGCTTATTTGGAAAATGGTGGAACCGGAATGATGATGATCTTCCTTTGGTGCGCCAACTCAGCCAGCACCCCCGGGAAGAAATCGACGCCTTTTTGCATCGGTTTATTCCGGTAGCCCAGGGCGAGCAGCGCAAATTTGGCATTCCGGCCTCCGTCATTTTGGCCAATGCCCTGCTGATGAGCCAAAGTGGCAAAGCCGATGCTGCGGCCAAAGGAAACAATTTTTTTGCCTTGGTATGCACTCCCGATTGGCAAGGCGAAACCTTGCGCGCTGAAGGCCGCTGCTTTCGCCTGTATGAAAATGCCTGGCTGAGTTTCCGCGACCACAGCTTGTACCTCACTACGGGGGCTCTGGCGCATCTGAGCCAACTCCGGGGAGCGTCTTATGCGAGCTGGACGGAAGCTTTGGAAGAAGCGGGTTTCAACCAGCAGACGCAAGACCTGGCCCGCCAGCTCAACCGGGTGATTGAGAAGTACGAACTGCAAGCCTATGACTGAGGTTTTTCCTCATTATTGAGGTAATGGACGCCCTGAATGAGTTGGCGACCATCCCAATCGATGAGGCGAAAGCCCGGGCGGAGGTGCGCAACCGCAAACTCGGGCCCCTGATCGTCGATCTGAAAAAAAGTGGAAGGGGTGAGATAGACGGTTAGCTGCTCGTAGCTAACCACCTTATCTACGTGGTAATGACCACAAAATACATGCAGCCGGCCGGAGGAGCGGTTCAGCGCTTCCAATACTTCAGCCCAGTTCGAGAGGGGGTACCGCTCGTCCATAAACGGCACTCCAGCCAATAGGGGGGGGTGATGGATGAATACCAACCGATCGGATAACTGAGACTGGCGGAGGCGTTCTGCCAGCCAGGACAGTTGTTTTGCATCGGCGGTATAGGTGGATGTGTCGAGGAAAAGTACGGGAAATCCGCCCAGGGTAGCCTCGTAGTAGAGCCTGCCTTCGGTGGTTAGGTGGTTTAGTTGAAATACTTCCGTCATCATGTCGGCGTCGTCGTGGTTGCCGGCAATGAGAAAGTAGGGGATTCCGGTAGCGTCAAGCTCCGTTTTGATCCAGTGGTATATGGCTTCCTGCCCGTCATGGTAGCAAAGATCGCCGGAGATAACCAGGTAATCGGGGTTGGCAGCTACGGCAGCGTTCAGAATGTTTTTGAAGTTCGACCTTACGTCTACGCCATAGGTGTCCTCCCCGGGCAGACCCACATGCAGGTCGGTAAGTTGTGCAATTCTCATACTTTCAGGCGATCGTTTTGTGTTTATGGCTCTCCAGGCCAAGGTTTACGAATCTTGGCCTGGAGAGCGGTATACACCCGGGCGCGGGCTATTCCAGCCCCAGGATGCGGCGGTTGGTAGCCTCGTCTGTATGGCCGCCGGCAAAGTCGTCAAAAATCTTGTTGGTTACTTCAATGATGTGTTGCTTAATGAAGGGAGCGCCTTCCCGAGCGCCTTGTTCGGGGCTCTTAATGCAACATTCCCATTCCATAACGGCCCAGCCGTCATAATCGTATTGCGCAAGTTTACTAAATATGGCTTTGAAGTCGACTTGGCCGTCGCCTAAGGAGCGGAATCGCCCCGGGCGATCCAGCCACGACTGGTATCCGCCGTATACGCCCGAGCGGCCTGTGGGGTTAAACTCGGCGTCTTTGACGTGAAACATCTTAATAAATTCGCGGTAAACATCGATGTGGGCGAGGTAGTCGAGCTGCTGTAGAACAAAATGGCTGGGGTCAAAGAGCATATTGATGCGCGGATGCTCGTCGGTTGCTTCCAGAAATCGCTCAAAGGTGACGCCGTCATGAAGGTCTTCGCCCGGGTGAATTTCGTAGCAGAGGTCTACGCCCATTTCGTCGAAAACATTGAGGATGGGCGTCCAGCGGTTGGCCAGCTCCTGAAAGCCCGCTTCTACTAAGCCGGCAGGGCGTTGGGGCCAGGGGTAAACAAAAGGCCAGACCAGCGCGCCGGAAAAGGTCACATGCCGATCGATGCCCAACCGGCGGCTGGCTTCTGCCGCCCAGCGCAACTGCTGTTTGGCCCATTCCGTTCGGGCTGCTGCATTGCCGTGTACGGCAGCGGGTGCAAAATTATCGAACATATCGTTGTAGGCCGGATGAACGGCTACCAACTGACCTTGCAGGTGGGTAGACAGCTCGCTGATTTGTAAGCCGTAGCTCTCAATTTTGCCCTTGAGCTCGTCGCAATAGGTTTGGCTGGAGGCGGCCTTTTCGAGGTCGATGAGGCGAGACTCCCAAGTGGGAATCTGCACGCCTGTGAAGCCCAGCCCGGCTGCCCACTGGCAGATGCCTTCCAGGGTGTTGAAAGGGGGCTCGTCGCCCATGAATTGCGCCAGAAAAATGGCAGGTCCTTTTATGGTTTGCATATTTTAACACTTGGATTTGCGCCGGAAGATAAAGACTTGCAACAGAATGCGCCAACTTTTAGCTCTACTTTGTCGGTTGGCCATTTATGCGCCCGGGTTGGCAGAGCCGATACAGTCGGGCAGGCGCCAACGGAGGTAGCTGCCCGGCCGAGGGATAGCAGGGAGCTCCTGCGACCGGATAGCCCGGCCGCCGCGCCGCCCGACA